>NZ_JBEXKC010000002.1:191109-247414 GCF_040609475.1 Streptomyces sp. NPDC004667
GTGCTGGTCCTCGCCGGGTGGGGGCCGCCCCCCAGACCTTACCCCCCCTACTCCAGCCCGCCGCCGCCGTTCGTACGGAGGGGCGCGGCCCCTTCGCCGGCGCTACTTCTTCAGGGTGGGCGTGCCCAGGACGAGCCGGCCCATCCCGCAGGTGTTCCCCGGGTCGACGTAGGAGATGTCGAGGCGCCGGCCGTTCGCGACGTCGAGAGACAGGGGTTTCGGCGATCCGACGCGCAGCGTGCCGCTCCACACGGACTTCCCGTCCACCTCCACGGTGACGCGGGCGTTCGCGTGCGTCGAGGCGTCGTCGACGCCGGCGACCATGGTCAGCGTCCTCCAGCCGCCGCCCAGGTCGTAGGAGGCCGCCCCGTCGCAGATCTTGTAGGGTCCGGCAGCCACCAGGGCGGTGTCGTAGCGCTGGGAACCGAGCGTGCCGTCGCCCGGCTCGAACCAGGCGTACTCGCTCTTCGCGACCGGCTCCAGGGTGGTGAGCGAGACCCCGCCGGGGGCGGACGGGGACGGGCTCGGAGAAGGCGAGCGGGACGCGGAGGGGGCCGTCGGCCGGGTGCCTGCGGCGCGGTCCGCGCCGTCGCCGGACGTGTCGCCGAACAGTTCCACACCGACGAGGACGATGCCCACCAGGAGCACCACACCCGCGACCGCGGCCACCGGCCGGCCGTACTTCCGTCCCGCCGCCGGCGGATTCGGCCCCGGCGGCGTGTCCTGGACGTCGTCATGCGGTGCGGAGACCACGGCCCGGCGGATGTCCTGCACCCACCCGACCAGGCTCGGCGGCCGCTCCTCCGGGTCGGTGGAGCAGAGCGAGAGGACCCGCGCCCGCCGTTCGGCGTCCAGCGCCGCGACCTGCGGCAGCTCCGCCACGGCCTCGGCCAGCAGGCCCGGGGTGCGGGGCGGTGAATCCCCGCTCAGCAGGAAGTACGCGAGGGCGGCGAAGGCGTACCGGTCCGTCGCCGGGGTGCGCCTGCCGTCGAAGACCTCGGGGGCCGCGTAGCCCGGGGTGAACCAGATCTCGGCCGTCCGGTGCTCGGCGGTCAGCTTGCTGAGGCCGAAGTCCACCAGCGTGGCCTGCCCGTCGGCGTCGACCATCACATTGCCGGGGGAGAGGTCACCGTGGATCACCCGGCGCCCGGACGGGGTGGCCTTCCCCGAGTGCAGCCAGTCCAGCACGTCGGCGAGCTGCTCCAGCGTCCGCAGCACCTCGCGCCGCCCGGCGGGGGTGGAGAGGTCCCGCTCGGCCCGCCAGTCGCGCAGGTCGAGCCCGTCCACCTGGTTCATGACCAGCACCAGGGACCGCCCGGACCGGTCGCAGGCCTCGCCCCGCCGGTGGATCGGCGGGCCCTCGAAGTGCTCCCGCACGCCGACGACCCCGGGCCGGTGGACGAAGCGCAGCAGCTCCGCCTGCTCGTTCCACTTCCGGCTGATCCGGGAGAACTCCTCGGACGAGATCGTCTCCCTGGAGTCGAGCACCTTGACGACGACCGGCTCGGCCCCGCCCGCCAGCTCGATCTCCGCGAGATGGATCACGGCCTCGCCGCCGCGCCCGATGGACCGCAGCAACCGGTACCGGTCGGGTGCCGAGTCGGGTCCGATGTGCAGGGTCTGGCTGGTCAAACCGCCCCCAAGGCCAGTCAGTCGAATGGAGATCAGCTTCGCTGGCCGGGGCGGGCGGGGTCAATGGGAAACGGTGGTCTCCGGGGCCGGGGCCGTTCCGGTGACGGAGTTCCTCAGCGAGCGGCGGCCGGCCGGCTGAGGAAGGCCAGGCGGGCGGGCTTGGCCGGGAGGTAGACCTCGGGGAGGTCGATCTCCGGGAGTTCCACCTCCGGGCCGAGCTCGAAGCCGGTGCGCTCCAGCAGGGCGATGGCCTTGGCGTTGCGGGCGTCCGGCTCGGCGACCACCCGCAGGGCGCCCCCGTCGGTGAACAGGTAGGCGAGGAAGGCCTCCATCAGGCCGCCGGTGAAGCCGTGCCGGGCCGCGCCGCCGCTCGGGCCGATCAGCAGGTGCACGCCGACGTCCCCGGGCCGGACCTCATAGCATTCGCTGACCCGGTCCTCGGCGCAGTCGTACGTCTGGAACAGCGCGACCTGCTCCCCGTCCAGGCCGACCATGAACGCGTGGTGGGTGGTGCGGCGGTCCACGTCCTCGTAGATCTCCTGCACCAGCTCGCGGTCGGCCTCGCCCATGCCCCAGAAGCGGGCGCGTTCTTCGGTGACCCAGCTGTGGATCTGCGCGGAATCGGCGGCGGGGTCGACGGGGGTGATGGTGACCGTCCCGAAGCCCTCGACGAGGTGGGTGTGGACGGGGGTGCGGGTGGAGGCGGTGGTCATGCGGACTCTTCCTTGGTGAGCAGGGCCCAGTCGGTGACGACGGGGACGAGGGCGCAGTCGGCCCAGAGCGGGAGCTGGTCGCGGTGGTGGGTGGAGCCGGTGACGCCGTCCGCGCCCAGCGGGACCGCCCAGAGGCTGTTGTCCCGGTCGGCCAGGTCCCAGACGTAGCGGGCGGCCGAGGCGCGGGCGGTGCGGTCGGTGAACCCGGGGACGGAGGAGGTGGCGTTCACGCAGTCGTGGTCGCCGCCGAGGCCGGGCCACTGCGCCTGCGGGTCGGGGACCGCCTGCCACGGGGCGAGGACGTGCACCCGGGACCAGGGCGTGTCGGGGAGGTCCGCGGCGGCCGTCTCCTCCAGGGCTGCCCGGACGTGCGCCGCCCGGTCCAGGGCGGGCAGGAGGGAGGTGGTGAGCAGGCCCTCCAGGGCGTAGCCGACGCGCGGGACCAGGTACAGCCACGGGTGGAACACGTCCGGGCCGGCCGGGGCCCCGGCCAGGCCCGCGAAGACCGGGTCCGCCGCGAGGCGGCGTACGGTCGCCGTGCGCAGGGCCGAGAAGACGGTGGCGTCGGTGCTGTCGGCCTCCATGTGCCGGTCCCACGCGAGCAGTCGGGCCCGGAGCCCGTCGGCGGCCGGGGAGAGGCCGTCGAGGGCGGGGAGCAGGTCGAGCAGGGGCGCCGCCGACGCGAGGTGCGTGTCCCGGTGTACGTCGGCCATCGCGCCGGGCGTCCATTCCGCCGAGCCGCTGAGCAGCGCGCGGATGCGGTCGGCGCGGTGCGGGGGCGCGAACTCCACGCCGAGGGGGGAGGCGATGCCGCGTGCGTTCGCCATGACGGCGAAGCCCTGCACCGGCTCGGCGGGGGTGGGCGCCCAGCCCCGCCAGGCGTGCCGCGGCTCCCAGGCGGGCACCGGGCGGAGCCGGTTGGCGGGGTCGCGCAGCGGGACGGCGCCCGCGACGCGGTGCAGGAGGCCGCCCTCGGTGTCGGCGGCGTGGACGACGTTGACGGGCTCGGCCCAGCCGTCGAGGGCGAGGTCGACGTCGGCGACGGTGCGGGCGCGGAGCAGCGCGGGGAGGGCGGCGAAGCCGAGGTCCGCGCGGACGCGGGGCGGGTAGCGGAGGGAGAGGGTCTGGGGGGCGTCGGGGGCGTCGGGGGCGCCGGGGGCGTCCGGGGCGTCCGGGCGGATGATCACCGGGCCGCGGCGGGTCTCCAGGACCTCGACCTCCACGTCCGGTCCCCCGGCCACGATGACGGTCTCCGTGTGCCGGGCCACCGGCTCCCAGGTGCCGTCCGGGCCGAGGGCCTCCACCCCGTCCCCGTCGGCCGCGCTCCTGAGCTGCTCGACGTAGAGGTCCTGGTAGTCGGCCATGGCGTTGGTGATCGCCCAGGCGACGCCGCCCGTGTGCCCGAAGTGGCCGAGCCCTGGGACGCCGGGGACCGCCAGGCCGAGGACGTCGTACTCGGGACAGGCCAGGCGTATCTGCTGGTAGACACCGGGGTCCTCGATGAACCGGTGCGGGTCGCCGGCGATGATCGCCGCGCCGGTGGCGGTCCGCCCGCCCGGGACCAGCCAGCCGTTGCTGCCCGCGGTGCCCGGTCCGTCCGTCGCGAAGAGGGTGGTGGCCCCGTGGCCCAGGACGCGGGCCACGCGCTCGCGCCAGAGCTTGGTGGCGAAGCCCGCGAAGAGGATGTGGGTGCCGATCCAGATCGAGAGCGGAACCCAGGGCTCCCAGGGGGTGGGGGTGTGGCCGGTGCGCGCGAACCGGTCGTCGCGGGCGGCGCCTTCGGCGAGGCCGGCGTTGACCCCGTCGACGTAGGCGCGGACCCAGGCGGCGGTGTCGGGGTCGAGGGCCTCGTGGCAGCGCCGGGCGGTGTCGTCGAGGCGGGCCTGGCGGGCGAACCGGTCCCAGGTGACGCAGTCGGGCCCGAGGAACGCGGCGCTGGAGCCCTGGGCGCGGTGCCGCTCGACCTCCAGCTGCCAGGCCCGGTCCACGGCCGTGACGCGGCCCTGGGCGTAGGAGAGCCGGAGGGGGTCGGACGCGCGCAGATGAGGGATGCCCCAGCTGTCGCGGTAGACCTCGTAGGCCTCGGTAGTCACACTGCTCACACTCTTCCCCAAGCGTCTTAGGTTAGGCTGCCCTAACTATACGGGTGCGGGGGGAAGGAGCGGACATGGCGGTCGGCAAGGGCTGGGAGGGCGTGGTCCTCAAGCTCATGAGGGGCAAGGACTTCACGTTCACGGTGACCGGGGCGGAGGAGGTCACCGAGCACGTTCGCCGGGTCCACTTCACCGACGGCGGTCTGCTGGCCGCCGTCGGGGGCTCCGCGCACCCCACGATGTGGGTCCGCGCCTGGTTCGGGGGCGGCGGCAGGCCGCACCAGCGGGCCTACACCCTGGTCGACCCCGATCCGGCCGCCGGGACCTTCGCCTTCGAGTTCGCCCTGCACGACGGTCTCGCCAGCCGGTGGGCGCGCGGGGCCCGGCCCGGCGACACCCTCGAAGCCACCGTCCAGGGCACGGGCTTCGACGCGCCGGATCCCGCTCCGGAGCGGCTGCTCGTGATCGGGGACCCGGCGTCCCTGCCCGCGATCAACTCCCTGCTGGACGCGTACCCGCGGACCCCGGCCACCGTCTGGTTCGAGACGCAGCACCCGTCGGACGCGGAGCTGCCCGTACGGGCCGGCGCGGCCCCGCGCGACGTCCGGCGGGTGCCGCGCGGCGGCACGGCCCTGGCCGACCGGGTCCGGGTCGAGCTGCCGGAGCTGCTCGGTTCGGACCCGGCCTCGGCGTACGTCTGGCTGGCCTGCGACACCGCCACCACCCGTGCCCTTACGGCGTACCTGCGCAAGGACCTCGCCCTGCCGAAGCAGCGCGTGCACGGACTGGGCTACTGGCGCCAGGCCTGAGCGCCCGAGCCGGGAGCGCCCGAGCCGCGAGCGCCCGAGCCGCGAGCGCCCGCGCCCCGGGTGTTCACGTCCCGGGCGGTCACGCCCCGACGGTGCCGTCGACGGCCTCGCGGAGGAAGTCCGCGTGGCCGTTGTGGCGGGCGTACTCGTGGATCATGTGCAGCATCACCAGCCGGAGCGAGGCGTCCGCCTCCCACTTCGGGACGTGCACCGTCACGTCCAGGGACGCCGCGGCGGCCTCGACGGTACGGGAGTGCTCGACCTCCGCCTCCCACGCGGCGAACGCCTCGGCGCGGGTCGAGCCGGAGGCGTCGTAGGCGGCCTGGAAGTCGTGCTCCTCGGACCACACGTGCGGGACGACCGCCCCGCCGATCGTGCGGCGGAACCACTGCCGCTCCACCTCCGCCATGTGCCGGACGAGACCGAGCAGCGAAAGGGTGGAGGGCGGGGAGGCCTGGCGGCGCAGCTCCTCGTCGGTGAGGCCCTCGCACTTCCAGGCGAGGGTGGCCCGGTGGAAATCGAGGTACGCGCGCAGCGTCTCGCGTTCGTTCCCGGTCAGGGGAGGTCCGATGCGTTCCATGCGACCGATCCTGCCCCCTGGGCCCCACGGGGGAAAGCGAGTTCCGGCCGCGGGCGCCCGCCCGTTCCCGGCCGGGACGGTCCGGGACCTCCGCGACGGTTCCCCGCCGTCACCCCGGTCCCCCGTCAGCGCCGCCGGATGTACGGGGTCGTCACGCCCAGGACCCCGAAGCCCAGGCGCTCCAGGATCGGGCGGCTGTCGTCCGTGGCGTCCACCTGGAGGTACGGGATGCCGCGGGCCGCCGCGACGCGGGCGCGGTGGGCCACCAGCAGGCGGTAGACGCCCCGCCCGCGCCACTGCGGGTCGGTCCCGCCGCCCCACAGGCCCGCGAAGGAGCAGCCGGGCCGCATCTCCATGCGGGCCGCGCTGACCGGAACGTCACCGGCCATCGCCAGGACCGCCTCGATCGTGTCGGGCTCGTCCCGCAGCAGACTCAGCATCTGCTCCCGGATCCGGGGCCGCTCCGTGCCGAAGGCCCGCCGGTGGACCTCCATCATCAGGTCCACCCCCGCCTCGTCGGTGACCACCCGCAGGGTGATCCCCTCCGGCGGCTCCACCGACAGCGCGGCGAGCTCATCGGACCGGCCCACCAGCAGGGTCTCCGGCGGTTCCGGCACGAAGCCCGCCGCCCGCAGTCGGTCCCCGAGGTCGGCGGGCCGGTCGTGGGAGTAGAGCTTCCACTCGAACTCCTCGTCGCCCCCGGCGTCGGCGCGCGCGCCGAAGTACGCCACCTGCGCGGCGATCTCCGCGTCCGCCGTGCCCGCGTCGAGGTCCGACCACAGCACGCCGTTCCAGCCGAGCCCCGGCACGGTCTGCCGCACGACCGCCCCCACCCGTTCCACCCGCGCGTTCGCGGCGTCGGGCACGGCGTCGCGCCGCATCTGCGCGTCGTACCGGTCACGCACCTTCAGCAGTTCGTCATGGTCCATCGTCATCCGGCAAGCTCACCAGCTGCCGGCCCGCTTCCACAACTGCAATAGCCTCGGCCCGTGAACGACGAATCCATGATCTACACCGGCAAGGCCGGGCCGGACGCCGCCGCCGACCGGGGCTGGCTCCTCGGTCACTTCAAGGAGCCCGGCGACCCCCGCCACAGCGAGGACGTCGAGATCAAGTGGGGCGTCCACCCCAAGGGAGAGGAACGCGCCCGGTGGGTCACCGGCGAACACCGCACCGCGCTCCAGGTCCTCATCAGCGGCCGGTTCCGGCTGGAGTTCCCCGGCCGGACCGTGGTCCTCGCCGAGCAGGGGGACTACGTGGTGTGGGGGCGCGGGGTCGACCACTCCTGGTACGCCGAGGAGGACGCGGTGGTCCTCACCGTGCGCTGGCCCTCGGTCCCCGGCTACCGCGCCGACCCGCCTTTCGTCCCGCCCACCCCCTGAACGAGGCCCCCCGTACCCGTGTCGGCCTGTGACGATGCACACGAAATGCGCCAACGATCACCGGACGCTGAGATCGTGGCGTTTTGAGGTGTAGACCACCCCGCCTTTTCACAAATTCAGCAGTTCACGAGTTCACGAGTTCAAGCGTTCTTTGCGTCGGGCCGCCTCCCGCTGAAGATCCGAACCACCAGGGAGCACGTCCGTTGGCAGCAATCGCACGGTGGTGCATGCGGCACCGACTGGTCACCGTCCTGATCTGGCTGCTCGCCCTCGGCGCCACCGCCGCCGCGGCCGGCGCGGCCGGAACCGCGTTCTCCAACGACTACGAGGTTCCCGGCACGGAGTCCGCGAAGGCCAACGCCCTCCTGCGGGAGGGTTTCCACGGCCGGGGCGGCGACACCGACACCATCGTGTGGCGGACCCCGGACCATCAGAGCGCGCGGACCCCGGACGTCGAACGGCGCATGACCCGGGCCCTGGACGCCGTCGCCGCCCTGCCCGGCGTCGGATCGGTCGTCGGACCCTACGGGCCGGGCTCCGCCGGAGCCGCGCAGATCAGCCCCGACGGCCGCACCGCCTACGCCGTCGTCACCTTCGACCGGCCGGCCGACTCCGTACCCCGCTCCCAGGCCGAGGCGGTCGTGGACACGGTCCGCGACCCGGCCACCCGGGCCGACGGACTCCAGGTCGAACTCGGCGGCCGCGCCATAGGCCTGACCGAAGCGCCCAGCGCCCACCTCGCCGAGGTCATCGGCGTCGTCATCGCCGCCGTGGTCCTCTTCCTCGCCTTCGGCTCCCTGGCCGCCAGCCTGCTTCCCATCGCGACCGCCCTGGTGAGCGTCGGCAGCGCCTACTTCGGGATCACCCTCCTCGGGCACGCCATGCCCGTCGCCGACTTCGCGCCGATGCTGGGCACGCTCGTCGGCCTCGGCGTCGGCATCGACTACGCCCTGTTCATCGTCACGCGGCACCGCAAGGGGCTGACCCGCGGGCTCACCGTCGCCGAGGCCGCCGAGAACGCCGTCGCCACCACGGGCCGGGCCGTCGTCTTCGCCGGGGCCACCGTCTGCATAGCCCTGCTCGGCATGCTGGTGCTGCGGCTGAACTTCCTCGACGGCGTCGCGCTGGCGGCCTCCCTCACCGTGGTCCTCACGGTGGCGGCCTCCGTCACCCTGCTGCCCGCCCTCCTCTCGTACATCGGTCCCCGGGCCCTCTCGCGCCGCGAACGCCGCAAGCTCGCCGCCGACGGCCCCCGCCCGGAGTCGCCCACCGGATTCGCCGCCCGCTGGTCCGCCTTCGTGGAGCGCCACCCCAAGCCGCTCGGCCTGCTCGCCACACTGGTCATGCTGGTGCTGGCGCTGCCCACCCTCTCGCTCCACCTCGGCACCTCCGACCAGGGCAACAATCCGGCCGGATCCTCCACCCGCAAGGCGTACGACCTGCTGGCCGAGGGGTTCGGGCCCGGCACGAACGGCCCGCTCGCGATCGTCGCCCGCCTCGACGGGGCCGGCGACCGCGTCGCCGTCGACCGGCTGACCGAGGCCCTGCGCACCACCGCGAACGTCGCCTCCGCCGGTCCCGCCGTCTTCAACCGCGGCGGCGACACGGCCGTCCTGACGGTCGTACCGCGCTCCGCGCCGCAGTCCAGGGCCACGAGCGAGCTGGTCGACACCCTGCGCCGGGACGTCATCCCGCGCGCCGGGCAGGGCAGCACCATGGAGGCCCACGTCGGCGGGGTGACGGCCGGCTACGACGACTTCGCGGGGGTGATCGTCGGGAAGCTGCCCCTCTTCGTCGGGGTGGTCATCACCCTGGGCTGCCTGCTCCTGCTGCTGGCCTTCCGTTCCCTCGGCATTCCGCTCAAGGCGGCCGCCATGAACGTCGCGGCCGTCGCCTCCTCCTTCGGCGTGGTCGTCGTGATCTTCCAGTGGGGCTGGGGGAGCGAGCTGCTGGGCCTCGGCAGCGCCGGCCCGATCGAGCCCTTCCTCCCGGTGATCATGGTGTCCGTGCTGTTCGGGCTCTCCATGGACTACCAGGTGTTCCTGGTCAGCCGGATGTACGAGGAATGGCTGGAGACCGGTGACAACCGGCGGGCCGTCCGGGTGGGACTCGCCGAGACCAGCCGGGTGATCAACTCCGCCGCCGTCATCATGATCTCCGTCTTCCTGGCGTTCGTGCTCAGCGGCGACCGCCTCATCGCGATGTTCGGCATCGCCCTCGCCGCCGCCGTCGCGCTCGACGCCTTCGTCCTGCGCACCCTGCTCGTCCCCGCCCTCATGCACCTGCTCGGCGGGGCGAACTGGTGGATACCCCGCTGGCTGGACCGCCGGCTGCCCCGCATCAGCATCGAACCCCCGGAATGCCGCCCCCGTGCGACACTTCCGACGCAGCGGCCGAACGCGGACCACGCGCCCTCGGCCCCCCTTTCCCGCTGACCGGTTACGAGCCGCAAGGAAGCACGCATGTTCGCGATAGACCTCGCCGAGGACGCCCAGCTGTTCCCGCTGGAGATCTGGCACGCCGAGGAGTTCCTGGCCCACATCGACCGCGGCCGTGAGTTCATCGGCCAGTACGTCGGCTTCCCGGACCGCGCCACCGACCTCGAATCCGCCCGCCGCCTGCTCGGCTCGAACGCGGAGTCCGCGGCCGCCGACGGACGCCGTCTGTACGGCATCCGCGTGGACGGCACCCTCGTCGGCGGGGTCCTCTTCCCGAGCTTCGACGCCGCCTCCGGCAACTGCGAGGTCGGCTGCTGGATGGAGCCCGCCGGAGCCGGCCGGGGCCTGGTCACCAAGGCCTGCCGGGTCCTGATCGACTGGGCCGTTCGGGAGCGCGGCATGCACCGCGTGGAATGGCACGTCGCCACCGGCAACACGAAGAGCATCGCGGTCGCCGAACGCCTCGGCATGACCCGCGAGGGCGTCATGCGGCAGAACCACCTGCACCGCGGCGTCCGCCAGGACACCGAGGTCTGGTCGCTCCTGGCCCACGAATGGACCGCCGGCCCCGCCGTGTAGCCGCCGGGGCCGCGGGCGTCCCACCGAGGCCGCGGCCCGCCGGCCGGCCCGTGCCCCGATCCCTCTCAGGAACCTCTCAGAAACGCCGCCTACGGTGCCCGCCATGGACACCACGAAGAGCCTCGCCCCGACCGTCGCCGAGACGGACGCCGCCGAGGAGCAGGCGGCGCCGGACACCGCGGCCGCCACCACCGCGGCCGACGCTGCCGCCCCCGCCGACGCGACCACCGCGTCCGCCGCACGGGACGCCGCCGAGGGCGAAGCCCCGGCCGGCGCCGGGGACGCCGAGGCCGCCGGGGACGCGGACGAGGAGTTCGACGAGGACGGGGCGGACCGGGAGGACGGGGAGGACTCCGGGCAGGGCTCCGGAGTCGGGTCCGCGGCCTCCGCCATCGTGGCCGCCGGCCTCGGGCTCGTCGCCCTCAGCGGCAGCTGGGTGTCCCGCGTGATCGCCGAACGCCAGACCCTCATCGGCCAGATCGAGTCGGTCAACGCGACCAGCGCCAAGGAGAAGATCGCCGCCCTGTACGGCGACGCCTGGCACATGACCGCCCTCGTCAACGGCGTCCTGTCCACCCTCGCCCTCCTCCTCGCCGTCTTCGTCCTCGCCCGCCCCGCCTTCGGCACCCCCGGCCGGGTGCTGCCGGTGTGGGTCCGCTCCGTCTCCTGGGCCGCCGTCGCCCTCGGCGTCCTCGGCGTCCTGGTGTTCGGCCTCATGTACTTCGACCTCCTCGTGGCCCTCCCGACGGCCGCCCAGTAGGCACCGCCTTACGCCCGCTCCACTCCCTCTCAGGCCGGACCTAAGTCCCTCCGGGGATCCTGGGTCCGGTACTAAGGCCCCCCGCACCGCAGAGATGCGGCATGAGCCCCATGCGGCGGACCCCTCTGGGAAGCGAATCTTGGATCACACCGAACGAGGTGCCGGAGAAACGCGACAAGGGAGTACGGGATGTTCGAGTACGAGATGGCCACCGCCCGGCGCGCCGACCTCATCCGCGAGGCCGACCGCTTCCGGATGGTCCAGCTGGCCAAGCAGGCCGACCGCGCCTCCCGCGGCCAGGAATCCGAAAGGCCGGCGAGAGGACACCGCAGCCTCTTCACCCGCGCCGCGTAAACAGCGTCGCGGAACAGGTGAGCTGACGCGTGATGAGGAGCGCAGCGATAAGCAGTGCCGCCGACCCGCACCTCTGTGCGATCCTCGGCGGTGTGGAAACCAGATCCGTCAGCCCGGTGTTCGTCGGCCGAGCCGACGAACTGGCCGCACTCGTGGACGCCCTGACCCGCGCCGCCGAACAGGAGCCGCAAGCCCTGCTCATCGGCGGAGAGGCCGGGGTCGGCAAGACCCGGCTGACCGAGGAGTTCCTCGGAGAGGCCGCCCGCCGCGGAGCCGTGGTGGCGGTCGGAGGCTGTGTGGAGATCGGGGCGGAGGGCCTTCCCTTCGCCCCGTTTTCGACTGCCCTGCGCACCCTGCTCCGCCAGCTGCCCGACGAACTCGCCGCCGCGGCCGCCGGCCAGGAGGACGAACTCGCCCGGATCCTCCCCGAACTCGGCGAGACCCCCCGCGGCCCGCACGACGAGGAGAGCACCGCCCGGCTCTTCGAGCTGACGGCCAGGATGCTGGAACGCCTCGCCGCCCACCACACCGTCGTCCTCGTCCTCGAAGACCTCCACTGGGCCGACACCTCCACCCGGCACCTGCTCGCCTACCTCCTGCGCACCCTCGGCAGCGGCCGCCTCGTGCTCGTCGCCACCTACCGGGCCGACGACATCCACCGCCGCCACCCGCTGCGCCCCCTCCTCGCCGAACTCGACCGGCTGCGCACCGTCCAGCGGATCGAACTGCGCCGCTTCAACCGGGCCGAGGTCCGCCGCCAGCTCGCCGGGATCCTCGCCACCCAGCCCGAAGAAAGCTTCGTGGACTCGGTCTTCGACCGCTCCGACGGCAACGCCTTCTTCGTCGAGGAACTCGTCGCCTCCCGTGAGAGCGGCTGCCGCACCGGGCTCACCGAATCCCTGCGCGACCTGCTGCTCGTCCGCGTCGAGGTCCTCCCCGACGCCGCCCAGCGCGTGGTGCGCGTCGTCGCCGAAGGCGGCTCCACCGTCGAGTACGCCCTGCTGCGCGCCGCGGTCCAGCTCGGCGAGGACGAACTGATCGAGGCCCTGCGGGCGGCCGTCGGCGCCAACATCCTCCTCGCCACCTCCGACGGCGACGGCTACCGCTTCCGCCACTCCCTCGTCCGCGAGGCCGTCAGCGACGACCTGCTCCCCGGCGAGCGCGCCCGCGTCAACCGGCGCTACGCCGAGGCCATGGAGGCCGACGAGAGCCTGGTGCGCGCCGAGGAGCGGGTCATCCGACTGGCGAACTACTGGTACGCGGCGAACAGCCCGGCCAAGGCCCTGCCCGCCGTCCTCGCCGCCTCCGTCACCGCCCGCCGCCGGCACGCCTACTCCGAGCAGCTCAGCCTGCTGGAGCGGGCCATGGAGCTGTGGGAGAGCACCCCCGAAGAGGTCCGGGAGGAACTGCGCCCCGCGGACTACACCGACGTGTACCCGCCCTGCGGCTGCGACCCGGAGACCACCCCGCTCCAGCGCCTCGACCTGTTCGCCGAGGCCACCGTCGCCGCCCGGTTTGGGGGCGAACGCGAACGCGCCCTGAAACTCGTCAAGCTCGCCCTGCGGATCCTCGACGAGGACGGCTCCGACCCGCTGCGGGCCGCCTGGTTCTGGACCGAGCGCTCCCGGCTGGTGGCCAACCTCGCCCGGGGCGACGGCTGGGAGGAGATCGCCAGGGCGCAGGAGCTGGTCAAGGGGCTGCCCCCGTCCCAGGTGCACGCCGACGTCCTGGTCCGCGCCGCCGGCTGGGGCATGCTCCACAACCCCGGCCCCGCCAACCTCGCCGCCGCCGAACGGGCCGTCGAGTACGCGCGGATGGTCGGGGCCGAGGAGACCGAGCTCAACGCACGGATCACCCACGGCAGCCTGCTCGCCGACTCCGGTGACCCGGACGCCGGACTCGCCGAGATCCACGAAGTCCTGCTCCGTGCCTCGGAACTCGGATTCACCCTGCTTGCCGGTCGTGCTCACATCAACCTCAGCTCTCAACTCGAAGGACTCGGCCGGTCCCGGGAAGCGGTGGAACTGGCCGAACAAGGGATCCGGCTCGTCGCCAAATCCCGGCTCCTGGACACCGAAGCCTGGCTGCGCGGCAACATGGCGGAGAGCCTGTACAGCCTCGGCCGGTGGGAAGAGGCCGCCACGGAGGCCCGCCGTACCCTGCGCGACGGCCAGGGCGCACCCCCGCGCGGCACCGCCGCCGCTCACCTGGTCCACCTGGCCCTGGCCCGCGGCGAACTGACCGAGGCCGCCCACCAGCTGGCCGCCGCCCACACCCACTTCGGCACCCACGACGCCCAGCCCCAGCACCGGCTGCCGCTCTACCGGCTGGCGATCGGCATCGCCGAGGGCGAAGGCCGGATCGCCGACGTCCGCGCCGAGACCGCCGAGGCCGTCGCCCTCGGGTTCGCGCTCGGCCAGCACCGCTACGCCTGGCCGCTGCTGCTGGCCTCCGCCTCCGCCGAGGCCGACGCCCGCGGCCTGCCCGCCGCCGACGAGGGCCGTGAGGCGGCCCTGACGACCCTCCGCACCGGCGCCAAGGGCCTGCCCACGCCGGCACCCGTGTGGACCGCCCACGCGGAGTACCTGCGCGCCGAACTGCTCCGCGCCGAGGACCGCGACACCCTCGCCGACTGGACCGCGGTCGAGGCCGCCGTCCGCCCGCTCCAGCGTCCCTACCTGCTGGCCCGGGCCCGCCACCGCCTCGCCGAGGCGATGCTGGCCCGCGGCGCCGACCGGGAGGAGGCCGCCGACCTGCTGCGCGACGCGCACGCCGCCGCCGACGGGCTCGGCGCCCGTCGCCTCCGCGAGGAACTGGCCCTGCTCGCCCGGCGCGCCCGGCTCCCGCTGACCGCCGACGACACCGGCCCGCACCGGCCCGACCGGGACACCGCCGATCCCCTGGAGGCGCTCGGTCTGACCAGCCGCGAGCGCGACGTCCTGCGCCTGGTCGCCACGGGGAGCACCAACCGGCAGATCGCCGAGGAACTCTTCATCTCCCCGAAGACGGCCAGCGTGCACGTCTCGAACATCCTGGCCAAGCTGGGCGTCGCCGGCCGGGGTGAGGCCGCCGCGCTCGCCCACAGGCTGCGCCTGTTCACCCCCGTGGAGCCGGAGCCCGCCGCCTCGGCGGGCCGCGGCTAGGGCGCGTCCGCGTCCCCCTCCGGTCCGTCCTCCCGCGGACGTATGAGCACCCGGCCGGAGTCGAGGTCTATCGGGCCCCGTCCCGGATCGCCGTCGCCGACGTCGGTCCGGGACAGCTCCAGCCGTTCACGCTCCTCGTGCGCATGCCGAGAACCCGGGTTGAAGAGCTCCTGGATCGCGTTGAACACCGTGCCCACCGTGCCTTTCCGCCCCTCTCCGGGGCCACTCGGGTCACCGCACCGTCAGGGTCAGGATCCTGTCGTCCCCCGCTTCCGGCGAGCCCCGCCCGTCCGTCTCGCTCGTGACCAGCAGCAAGCGGTCCCCGCCCAGGGACACCACCGTCCGCAGCCGCCCGTACTTCCCCTGGAGGAAGGCCTCCGGTTCCGCCACGGGCACGGCGCCCTTCAAGGGGATCCGCCACAGCCGCTCGCCCTTCAGCCCGGCCATCCACACCGAGCCCTGTGCCCAGGCGATCCCGCTCGGCGACGCCTCGTCCGGCTTCCACACCGCCACCGGATCCCGGAACCCCGACCGGCCGGCCTTCCCCTCCGCCTCCGGCCAGCCGTAGTTGCCGCCCGGCTCGATCAGGTTCAGCTCGTCCCAGGTGTTCTGGCCGAACTCGGCCGCCCAGAGCCGCTTGTCCTTGTCCCAGGCGAGGCCCTGCACATTGCGGTGCCCGTACGAGTACACGACGGAATCGGCCTCCGGATTGCCGTGCACGGGCTGTCCGTCCGGGGTCATCCGCAGGATCTTCCCGCCCAGCGACTTCCTGTCCTGGGCCAGCGCCGCGTCCCCGGTCTCGCCGGTGCCCGCGTAGAGCATCCGGTCGGGCCCGAAGGCGATCCGGCCGCCGTTGTGGACGACGCCCTTGGGGATGCCCCGCAGCACCGTGTCGGGCGCGCCCAGCTGCTGCCCCGCCTGCCTCTGCTCGTCGTACCGCATCCGGGCGATGCGGTTGTCGGACTCGGTGGTGAAGTACGCGTACACCAGCCGGTCCGAGGCGAACGTGGGGGACAGGGCCAGGCCCAGCAGCCCTCCCTCCCCGCCCGGCGCGACCCCGGGGACCCTGCCGATCTGCGTCACCGCCCCCGTGTCCGTCCGGACCCGGCTGATGGTGCCCTTGTCGCGGGAGGCGACCAGCAGGTCCCCGCCCGGCAGCGGGGCCACGCCCCAGGGCGACTCCAGGCCCTTGGCCACCTCCCCCGACACCGTCACCGAACCCCGGGCGGGGGGTGCCCCCGGGTCCTGAGCCGTCGCCGAAGGCCCCGGCGGGGCCGTCCCCGGCGGCGACCCGGGCGGGGAGCCGCCCGCCCCCGCCGGCACACCACCGGAGGAGGAGCAGCCCGCCGTCAGCAGGACCCCGCACCCCGCCAGCGCGAGCGCCACGGGCACGCCCCGCCCGCGCGGCCCCGGTCCGGCGCGGCGCCCCGTACCGGTGCCCCGCGCCCCGCCGTCCCCCGTCTCCCCGATCCCGCCGTCCGAGGTCCCGTAGGCCCCGCTTCCGTACGCCCCGCTCCCGTACGCCCCGCTTCCGTCCCGCCGGTTCCGTCCGTATCGCATGGTCCCGCTCCCCTCCGGTCCGCCGATCCCGCCTTCCATCCCTCTCAACAGGTCCGGCACATCCGGAAGTTCCACCGCTCGTACACCCGATCGAGTGGTTGTGGGATCGGGCCGGGCCCTCCGATCGGCCCGCGCCCCGGATCAGTCCCAGGCACCCGCCGCCGCCGGCAGCGCCGCGATCTCGGCCAGTTCCCCGGCCGTCAGCCGCACCTCCGCCGCCCGTGCGTTCTCCGCGGCCCAGCGCGCCCGCTCCGCCCCCGGCACCGGCACCACGTGCGGCCCCTGCGCCAGCACCCACGCCAGCGCCACCTGCGCCGGCGTGACCTGCGGCCCGTGCCGCAGCGCCACCCGCCGCAGCGCCGCCACCAGCACCTGGTTCGAGGCCATGGCGTGCGCCGTGAACCGGGGATGCCGCGCCCGCACGTCCGCGTCCTCGAACCCCTGCCCGGGCGTCAGCGTCCCCGTCAGGAACCCGCTCCCCAACGGCATCGCCGCCAGCATCCCCACGCCCCGCGCCGCGCACCACGGCAACAGCTGCCACGCGGCCTCCGGCGACCACACCGACAGCTCCGCCTGCACCGCGGTCACCGGGAACACCTGCTGGACCCGCTCCAGCTGCCGCACCGTCGACCGGTACCCCCGGTCCCCGCGCCGTCCGGCCCCCGGCCCGGCCCCCGCGCCCAGCGCGCAGAACCCGAGCGCCCGCACCTTCCCCGCCCCGACCAGCTCCGCCATGGCGCCCCAGGTCTCCTCCACCGGCACGTCCGGATCCACCCGGTGCAACTGGTACAGGTCTATGACGTCGGTCCGCAGCCGCCGCAGCGAGGCGTCGCACGCCCGGCGCACGTACCCCGGCCGCCCGTCGGCCACCACGTGCTGCTCACCGGCGCGCAGCCCCACCTTGGCGGACACGAAGGCCTCGGCCCGCCGCTCCCGCAGCACCCGGCCGACCACCAGCTCGTTGGTGAACGGCCCGTACAGGTCAGCCGTGTCCAGGAGGTTGGCCCCCAGGTCCAGCGCCGTGTGCAGGGTCCGCAGCGACTCCTCGCCCCGGCGTCGTGAAGGCGCGTAGGCCCAGCTCATCGGCATGCACCCGAGCCCGATGGCTCCGACCGTCAGCGGCCCGGCCCCGATCGCCCTGCGCTCCACCCCTGCGTCCCCCTCCCGGTACGGACCTCAAAGTAACGGCTTGATCCAGTTCCCTTCGCATAGCCTCGTGATCATGACTGCTGCGACCGGGGACGTCTGGCTCCCCTTCCCCGCCGAGGAGATCGAAGGTCTCCCCACCTCCTTCCGCTACCGACGGTGGGACGGTGAGGAATCGTTCCCGGCCGACCCCGCCGACTGTGTCTTCTACGTCACGCCGTACATGAAGTCCCGCGCCGTCACCCTGCGCCCGCTCGCCGGGATGTCCGCCCTGAGGGTCGTCCAGACGCTCACCGCGGGCATCGACCACCTCGCCGGCGGCCTCGACGGCCTGCCCCCCGGAGTGCGGGTCTGCAACGCCCGCGGCGTCCACGAGGCGAGCACCGCGGAGCTCGCCCTCACCCTGATCCTCGCCTCCCTGCGCGGCATCCCCGGCATGGTGCGCGGCCAGGACCGCGAGGAATGGCACGGCGGCTTCTACGGGGCCCTCGCCGACAAGGCCGTCCTGATCGTCGGCTACGGGTCGATCGGCGCGGCCGTCGAGGACCGGCTGCTCCCCTTCGAATGCGGATCCGTCACCCGTGTGGCCCGCTCCGCCCGCGACGCCCCGCACGGCCGGGTGCACGCCCTCGCCGACCTGCCCCGCCTGCTGCCGGACGCGGACGTGGTGATCCTCTGCACCCCGCTGACCGAGGACACCCGGGGCCTGGCCGGCGCGGACTTCCTCGCCCGGATGAAGGACGGAGCCCTGCTCGTGAACGTCGCGCGCGGCCCCGTCGTCGACACCGAGGCCCTTCTGGCGGAACTGCGGCCCGGCCGGCTGCGCGCCGCGCTCGACGTCACGGACCCCGAACCGCTGCCGCCGGGCCATCCGCTCTGGCACGCCCCGAACGTCCTGATCACCCCTCATGTGGGCGGCAGCAGCTCGGCGTTCGAACCCAGGGCGAAGCGGCTGATCGTCCGCCAGCTCACCCGGTTCGCCGCCGGGGAGCCCGTGGACAACACCGTCCTGGTCACGGACTAGATCCCGCCGTGCACGGTCCGCAACCACCCGTATGCGCGGGGTGTCCACAACGCCCCTGGTGGTGACGGAGAGTAGAGAGACTATGTCGCTGAGTGACGAAAGTGGTGTATCGTCCGGAACCAGGGGCTGCGCCACGTACGTCTGGCGCTGGGGAGTGATCGGACACTTTGGGGGGCGACGGGCGATGCACGGCCAATGGACGAAGGATCCGATGCGGCAGAGCCGCCGAAGGCGACGATGGGGCGCGCCGGAACCAGCCGGCGAGGGGGACCGGTGAACCCCCAGGGGGCGGCGCTGCTGACCCGGCCGCCCGTGGCGGGCGGCGGTGGGGGCCTGGCGGCGCAGTTCCTCCTCGCGGTGGTCAGCGGCGGGTACGCCGTGGGGGCCGCGCTCGGCTGGGGGTCCGAGGAACTCGCCAAGGTCATGGGCGACTTCGGGCTCAGCACGGCAGGGTTACTGGCCGCCGTCTCCTGCTACCACTACGCCAGGACGATCGACCGGCGCGAGCGCCCCGCCTGGCTGATGTTCGCGTTCTCCTCGCTCATGGGAGCCCTCGGGAACGCCGTCTGGGGCTGGTACGAGGTCATCCTCGGCCAGAAGGTCCCCGAGCCCTCGCTCGCCGACTTCGCCTTCCTCTGCTTCGCCCCGCCCGCCATCGTGGGACTGCTCGTCCTCGCCAAGCGCCCCGTCACCCGGGCGGGCTGGGTCTGCCTCGGCCTCGACTCCTGGCTCATCGGCGGCTCGCTCCTGACCCTCTCGTGGAGCCTGGCCCTCGCCAACGCCGCGCGCACCGTCCAGTCCGGAGCGCCCGGAAGCGTCCCGCGCGCCGCGCTCTCGCTCGCGTACCCGCTCCTGGACATCGCGCTCGTCTCGATGGTCCTGGTCCTGCACTTCCGCCGTTCCGCGAACAACCGCTCCGCCGTCAACACGGCCATCGCGGCGCTCGCCCTGACCGTCCTGAGCGACGCGCTGTTCACCTCGCCGCTGCTGAACACCACCTACCGCTCCGGCGAGATCCTCGACGCCGGCTGGTTCGCCGGCTCCCTGCTGCTCGCCTACGCGCCCTGGGGCGCCCGCCGGCCCGACGGCGCCGACCGGGCCGCCCCCCAGCGCGCGGAACGGCCCCACAGCCGTCCCATCACCGGCTCGCTGCCCGCCCTCACCCCGTACCTCGCCGCCGCGGTCTGCACCCTCGGGATCCTCTACAACGTCGTCGACGGCCGGAAGGTCGACCGGATGGTCGTCTTCACCGGCTGCACCGTGGTCCTGGCCCTCGTCATCCGCCAGGGCATCATGCTCCTCGACAACATCGCCCTCACCCAGGAACTGGCCCAGAAGGAGAACCACTTCCGCTCCCTGGTCCAGGGCTCCAGCGACGTCATCATGATCGCCGCGCCCACCGGGACCCTGCGCTACGTCAGCCCCGCCGCGGCCGGGGTCTACGGCCGCGAGGCGGAGGAGCTGATCGGCAGCGAGCTGGCCAGCCTGATCCATCCCGACGACCTCGGACGCGTGGTCCACGAGGTGCGCCGCTTCCTTGCCGCACCGCCCGCCGAGGAGCCCACGACCCGCATCGAGTGTCGGTTCGAATCGGGCAGCGGCGAATGGCTCAATGTGGAGTCCACCGTCAACCGGCACCAGGGCGGGCTCATCCTCAACAGCCGGGACGTCACCGAGCGGGTCCGCCTCCAGGCCCAGCTCCAGCACAGCGCCGAACACGACCCGCTGACCGACCTGCCCAACCGGGCCCTGTTCACCCGCCGGGTCCGCCAGGCGCTCACCGGCCGCCGGGCCGGCGACCACAGCACCGCCGTGCTCTTCATCGACCTCGACGGCTTCAAGGCGG
Source organism: Streptomyces sp. NPDC004667 (assembly GCF_040609475.1). NCBI lineage: Bacteria > Bacillati > Actinomycetota > Actinomycetes > Kitasatosporales > Streptomycetaceae > Streptomyces > Streptomyces sp. NPDC004667. Next base: position 211,169 of record NZ_JBEXKC010000002.1, read on the forward strand.
TCAACGACACCATCGGCCACCAGGCCGGTGACGAGCTGCTCGTCGAGGCCGCCCACCGCCTCCAGGACGCCGTCCGGGCGGGGGACACCGCCGCCCGGCTCGGCGGGGACGAGTTCGCCGCCCTGATCCTCGGCGACGGCAGCCGCGACCGCAGCGCCCGTGAGTACCAGGTGCACGAGATCGCCGAGCGGTTGCGCAGCACCCTCTCCCAGCCCTACCGCATCGCGGGCAGCGAGGTCCGGGTCGCCGCCAGCATCGGCGTGGCCTTCGCCGACCCCGGCATCACCCCTTCGGACCTGATGCGCAACGCGGATCTGGCGATGTACCGGGCCAAGGCCGGCGGCAAGGACCGCGTCGAGCTGTACGCCCCGCAGATGCAGGCCGAGGTCGTCCGCAAGGCCGAGCTGGCGGGCCGGCTGCGCACCGCGCTCCACGAGGGCGAGTTCGCCCTGCTGCACCAGCCCGTGGTCTCGCTGGCCACCGGTGAGGTCACCGCGGTGGCCGCCCAGGCCCGCTGGCGGTCCGCCCAGGGGATCCTCTTCACCCCGGCCGAATTCCTCCGGGTGGCAGAGCAGGGTGAGTCCGGGTCCGCCGGGCAGGACGCCGCGCGCACCGCCGAACTGGGCCGCTGGCTGCTGGAAGAGGCCGTAGAGCGGGCCGCCGAGCGCCACCGGGCCGGACACGACGTACCAGTGGCCGTACGGATGACCGCGCAACGGCTGCTCGACCGGTCCCTGCCCCGCGGTTCCGTGGAGGCGCTGCTGGCCCGGCACGGACTGCCCTCCGGGGCGCTGGTGCTGGAACTGGCCGCCTCCGACCCCAGAGTGCCCTTCGACGAGCTGGAGCGCCGCCTGACGGCCCTGCACCGGCTCGGCGTACGGATCGCCCTCGACGGCTTCGGCAGCGGCTACGCGGCCATCAGTGCCCTCCGCAGGCTTCCCGTGGACCTCCTCAAGCTCGACCGGGGCCTGGTCGAAGGGGTGGTCGAATCCGCCAGGCTGCACAAGATCACCGCAGGATTGTTGCGTATCGCAAATGACCTGGGCATGCAGTCCGTGGCGGACGGGCTGGACCTGCCGGAGCAGGTGCTGGCCCTGCGGGCCATGGGGTGCACCCACGGCCAGGGAGCGGCCTTCTCCGGACCACTCGACGAATACAGGCTGCGGCGCGCGCTCGTGAGGAGTACGTTCCCAGTGCCGGGCGGTACGGCCCAGCCGGCCTTGGCCGGTGGCTCGTCCGGTGGTTCGATGGCCATCCGTAGAGGCTCAAATAATGAGACGCCCGTCCCACCCGCTTGACATCGACCTCCCGCCGGAGGGAGGGTCAGTGCCATGCGCACCCGAATTCTCGTACTTGGAAAGCGCGTCGGCTGAAGCTGGGACCATCATGTCCCCGCTCAACGCTACCGACGCGCTCCCCTCGCTTGCCACCAGGCACGAGGGGTTTTTTGTTGCACTGGCACACGCCCCCGGTCCTGATCCGGGGGATCCCCGCCCCTCGTAAAACCCTCAGCTTCGAGAAGAGAATGCCGATGACCGAGCAGGCCACCGGGGCCCACCATCCGCAGCCGCGGCCCCGTACGGGTGGACACCAGCCCACCGCAGTTGAGCACGTCACGGGCGCGCAGTCCCTCATCCGCTCTCTCGAAGAGGTGGGGTGCGACACCGTCTTCGGCATCCCGGGCGGCGCCATCCTCCCCGCGTACGACCCGATGATGGACAGCAAGAAGGTCCGTCACATCCTGGTCCGCCACGAGCAGGGCGCCGGGCACGCCGCCACCGGCTACGCGCAGGCCACCGGCAAGGTCGGCGTCTGCATGGCCACCTCGGGCCCGGGTGCCACCAACCTGGTCACCCCGATCGCCGACGCGCACATGGACTCCGTCCCGCTCGTCGCCATCACCGGCCAGGTCTCCTCCAAGGCGATCGGGACGGACGCCTTCCAGGAGGCGGACATCGTCGGCATCACGATGCCGATCACCAAGCACAACTTCCTGGTCACCAAGGCCGAGGACATCCCGCGGACGATCGCCGAGGCGTTCCACATCGCCGCCAGCGGCCGTCCGGGCCCGGTCCTGGTGGACATCGCCAAGGACGCCCTGCAGGCGAAGACCACCTTCTCCTGGCCGCCGTCCATGGACCTGCCCGGCTACCGGCCGGTCACCAAGCCGCACGCCAAGCAGATCCGCGAGGCCGCCAAGCTCATCTGTCAGGCCAAGCGCCCGGTCCTGTACGTCGGCGGCGGCGTCATGAAGTCCGGCGCCACGGCCGAACTGAAGGTCCTCGCCGAGCTGACCGGGGTCCCGGTCTGCACCACCCTGATGGCCCTCGGCTCCTTCCCCGACAGCCACCCGCTGCACGTCGGCATGCCGGGCATGCACGGCAGCGTCACCGGCGTCACCGCGCTCCAGAAGTCGGACCTGCTGATCGCGCTCGGCACCCGCTTCGACGACCGCGTCACCGGCAAGCTGGACAGCTTCGCCCCCTTCGCCAAGGTCATCCACGCGGACATCGACCCCGCGGAGATCGGCAAGAACCGCGAGGTCGACGTCCCGATCGTCGGCGACGCCCGCGAGGTCATCGCCGACCTGATCCAGGCCGTCCAGGCCGAGCACACCGAGGGCAACGCGGGCGACTACACCGCCTGGTGGAAGGACCTCAACCGCTGGCGCGACACGTACCCGCTGGGCTACGACCTGCCCGAGGACGGCATGCTGTCCCCCCAGCAGGTCATCGAGCGGATCGGCGCGCTCGCGCCGAAGAGCACGATCTTCGCGGCGGGCGTCGGCCAGCACCAGATGTGGGCCTCGCACTTCGTCAAGTACGAGGAGCCCCGCACCTGGCTGAACTCCGGCGGCGCCGGAACCATGGGCTACGCGGTCCCGGCCGCGATGGGCGCGAAGGTCGGCATGCCGGAGCGCACCGTCTGGGCGATCGACGGCGACGGCTGCTTCCAGATGACCAATCAGGAACTGGTCACCTGCGCGCTGAACAACATCCCGATCAAGGTCGCGATCATCAACAACGGTGCGCTGGGCATGGTCCGCCAGTGGCAGACCCTGTTCTACAACCAGCGGTACTCCAACACCGTGCTGCACGCGGACGAGACCGGCCACGACACCGTCGGATCCCAGCTCGGCGAGTCCATCGCACCCCGCAAGGGCACCCGCGTCCCGGACTTCGTCAAGCTGTCCGAGGCCATGGGCTGCGTCGCCCTGCGCTGCGAGGACCCGGCGGACCTGGACAAGGTCATCGCCGAGGCCAACGCGATCAACGACCGTACGGTCGTGATCGACTTCATCGTCCACGAGGACGCCATGGTGTGGCCGATGGTCGCCGCCGGCACCTCCAACGACGAGGTCATGGCAGCCCGGGGCGTCCGCCCCGACTTCGGCGACAACGAAGACGACTGAGCCGAGAGAGCCTGAGAGAGAGAACGACTCACATGTCCAAGCACACGCTCTCCGTCCTGGTCGAGAACACGCCCGGCATCCTCGCCCGGATCGCCGCGCTGTTCTCCCGCCGCGGGTTCAACATCGACTCCCTCGCGGTCGGCGTCACCGAGCACCCCGACATCTCCCGCATCACCATCGTCGTGAACGTGGAGGACCTCCCGCTGGAGCAGGTGACCAAGCAGCTCAACAAGCTGGTCAACGTGCTCAAGATCGTCGAGCTGGAGCCGCACAACGCCATCGAGCGCGAACTCGTCCTGGTGAAGGTCCGCGCCGACAACGAGACGCGCTCGCAGATCGTCGAGATCGTCCAGCTGTTCCGCGCCAAGACGGTCGACGTCTCCCCGGAGGCCGTCACCATCGAGGCCACCGGCGGCGCCGACAAGCTGGGCGCCATGCTCAAGATGCTGGAGCCCTTCGGCATCAAGGAGCTCGTGCAGTCCGGCACCATCGCCATAGGGCGTGGCGGCCGGTCCATCACGGACCGCAGCCTGCGCTCGCTCGACCGCAGTGCCTGACCGCGGCGCCTGACTCCAGAGCCCGGCCGCGGTCGCCCGCCGGCCGCGGCGCTCCGGGGCGCGAATGCCCCGGTTCGAATGGCGAGACCGACAAACTCAGATTCCGTTCCCCGCCGTACGGTGGGAGCAACACCAGCGCACCAAGGAGATATCCCAGTGGCCGAGCTGTTCTACGAGAACGACGCCGACCTGTCCATCATCCAGGGCCGCAAGGTCGCGGTCATCGGTTACGGCAGCCAGGGCCACGCCCACGCGCTGTCGCTCCGTGACTCCGGCGTCGACGTCGTCGTCGGCCTCAAGGAGGGCTCGAAGTCCAAGGCCAAGGCCGAGGAGCAGGGTCTGAAGGTCGTCTCCGTGTCGGAGGCCGCCGAGTGGGCGAACGTCATCATGATCCTGACCCCGGACCCGCTCCAGGCCGAGATCTACGAGGAGTCCATCAAGGACCACCTCAAGGAGGGCGACGCGCTCTTCTTCGGCCACGGCTTCAACGTCCGGTACGGCTTCATCAAGCCCCCCACCAACGTCGACGTCGCCCTGGTCGCCCCGAAGGGCCCGGGCCACCTGGTCCGCCGTCAGTACGAGGAGGGCCGCGGCGTTCCGTGCATCGCCGCCGTCGAGCAGGACGCCACCGGCAAGGCCTTCGAGCTGGCGCTGTCCTACGCGGCCGGCATCGGCGGCACCCGCGCCGGCGTCATCAAGACGACCTTCACCGAGGAGACCGAGACCGACCTGTTCGGTGAGCAGGCCGTCCTCTGCGGTGGCGCCTCCGCCCTGGTCAAGGCCGGTTTCGAGGTCCTGACCGAGGCCGGCTACCAGCCGGAGATCGCGTACTTCGAGTGCCTGCACGAGCTGAAGCTCATCGTGGACCTCATGTACGAGGGCGGCCTGGAGAAGATGCGCTGGTCGGTCTCCGAGACCGCCGAGTGGGGCGACTACATCACCGGCCCGCGCGTCATCACCGACGCCACCAAGGCCGAGATGAAGAAGGTCCTGGCCGAGATCCAGAGCGGCGAATTCGCCAACACCTGGATGGCGGAGTACAAGGCGGGTCTGCCGAAGTACAACGAGTACAAGAAGGCCGACGAGGCCCACCTGCTGGAGACCACCGGCAAGAAGCTGCGCAAGCTGATGAGCTGGGTCGACAGCGACGAGAGCTGATCTCGTGGGCGGCGGGGCCGGGACGATGCGTTCCGGCCCCGCCGCGCACCGCCCCCATGGGTGGAGATGGCCGGAATGTAGGCCTCGTGTAGCGCGGATTGTCCACCCCGGCCAATCACGGACGGGTGATCCTTCCGTACAGGCGGAATTCCGGCTCGGATCCGCTACTACACTGCACAACACAACGCGTCAGGCCCACAGTGTCGTGCGTCTTCCACGCGGCTACCCCCTCCACCGCCTGCGGCCGTCGGGACGGCCGTCCGCACTGGACTTGTGAGGATGACCCACGTGAGCTCGAAACCTGTCGTACTCATCGCCGAAGAGCTGTCGCCCGCCACGGTGGACGCGCTCGGTCCGGACTTCGAGATCCGGCACGTCAACGGCGCCGACCGCGCCGAGCTGCTCCCCGCGATCGTCGACGTCGACGCGATCCTCGTCCGCTCCGCCACCAAGGTGGACGCCGAGGCGATCGCCGCCGCCAAGAAGCTGAAGGTCGTCGCGCGCGCCGGTGTCGGTCTCGACAACGTCGACGTATCCGCCGCCACCAAGGCCGGCGTGATGGTCGTGAACGCCCCGACCTCCAACATCGTCACCGCCGCCGAGCTCGCCTGCGGTCTGCTCGTCGCCACCGCCCGCAACATCCCGCAGGCCAACACCGCCCTGAAGAACGGCGAGTGGAAGCGGAACAAGTACACGGGCGTCGAGCTCAGCGAGAAGACCCTCGGCGTCGTCGGCCTCGGCCGCATCGGCGTCCTGGTCGCCCAGCGCATGTCCGCCTTCGGCATGAAGATCGTGGCCTACGACCCCTACGTGCAGCCCGCGCGCGCCGCCCAGATGGGCGTCAAGATGCTGACGCTGGACGAACTGCTGGAGGTCGCCGACTTCATCACCGTGCACCTGCCCAAGACCCCCGAGACCATCGGTCTCATCGGGGACGAGGCCCTGCACAAGGTGAAGCCGTCCGTCCGCATCGTCAACGCCGCCCGCGGCGGGATCGTGGACGAGGCCGCGCTGTACTCGGCCATCAAGGAGGGCCGCGTCGCCGGCGCCGGTCTCGACGTGTACGCGAAGGAGCCCTGCACGGACTCCCCGCTCTTCGAGCTCGACCAGGTCGTCTGCACCCCGCACCTCGGCGCGTCCACGGACGAGGCCCAGGAGAAGGCCGGCATCTCGGTCGCCACGTCGGTGCGCCTCGCGCTCGCCGGCGAGCTCGTGCCGGACGCGGTCAACGTCCAGGGCGGCGTCATCGCCGAGGACGTCCGTCCCGGTCTGCCGCTCGCGGAGAAGCTCGGCCGCATCTTCACCGCCCTCGCGGGCGAGGTCGCGGTCCGTCTCGACGTAGAGGTCTGCGGCGAGATCACCCAGCACGACGTCAAGGTGCTCGAACTCTCCGCGCTCAAGGGTGTCTTCGAGGACGTCGTCGACGAGACGGTCTCCTACGTCAACGCCCCGCTGTTCGCGCAGGAGCGCGGCGTCGAGGTCCGCCTGACCACCAGCTCGGAGTCCCCGGACCACCGCAACGTGGTGACCGTGCGCGGCACCCTGTCGGACGGTCAGGAGGTCTCGGTCTCCGGCACCCTGGCCGGCCCCAAGCACCTCCAGAAGATCGTCGGCGTGGGCGAGTACGACGTGGACCTGGCCCTGGCCGACCACATGATCGTGCTGCGCTACACCGACCGTCCGGGTGTGGTCGGCAAGGTCGGGCAGCTGCTCGGCGAGGCCGGTCTGAACATCGCGGGCATGCAGGTCGCCCGTGCCGAGGAGGGTGGCGAGGCGCTCGTCGTCCTCACCGTCGACGCCGAGGTCCCGGTCGACGTCCTCGCGGCCATCTCCGCCGAGATCGGCGCCGCGTCGGCCCGTACGGTCAACCTGGGCTGACCGCCGCACCGCATCCGAAAGGGCCCGGGGTGTTCCCCGGGCCCTTTCGCGTCCTCCTCCCGCCGCTACGGGGCTCAGGCCGTCGGCGTGGCGGCCGGGACGGCCCGTTCCGCCGCGGCCGGGGCGGCGGGCTTCCCGCTCCGGGCCAGGGCCAGGGCGCCGGCCGCCGCCACGAGGAGCAGGGCCGCACCACCCCAGGCCGCGTACTGCATTCCGTGGACGAAGGCCTCACGGGCCAGGGCCAGCAGCTGTGCGCCGGCCGCTCCGCCGGTCTGCGCGGCGGTGGCCACGGCACCGCCCAGGGTCTCCCGGACGGCGGGCTCGGCGCCCGACAGGTCGGAGCGGTAGACGGCGGTGCCGAGGCTGCCGAGCAGAGCCATGCCGAGGGCGCCGCCGAACTCCTGGCCCGTCTCCAGCAGCGAGGCGGCCGAGCCGGCCTTCTCGGCGGGGGCCGAGGCCAGTGCCATGTCGGAGACCAGCGACATCACCACCACGATGCCGGAGGCCAACACCCCGGCGCCGGCCAGCAGCAGCCACAGGGAGTCGGTGCTCACCAGGGAGATCAGGCCGAACCCGGCGGCGGCCAGGACGAAGCCGCCGGCGATGACGCGGGCCCGGTCGGTCCTCTGGGCCAGGGCCGCTCCGACGGGGGCCGCTGCGCCGATGAACAGGGAGGGCGCGAGGCTCCACAGGGCCGCCTCCAGGGTGCCCATGCCGAGCACCGACTGCAGGTACTGGGTGGTGAAGTAGGCCGAGCCCATCATGGCGAAGGCGGCCACGGTGTTCAGGCCGATGCCCGCCCCGAAGCCCCGCCCCCGGAAGAGCGCCCGCGAGACCATCGCGTCCTCGTGGCGGCGCTGGCGGCGGACGAAGGCGCAACCGAACGCCAGGCCGACGAGCAGGCAGCCGAGGGAGAGGGGCTCGAAGCCCTCGGCGGCGATCTCCTTGAGCCCGTAGACCACCGGCAGGACGGCCGCCGTCGACAGCGGGATGCTCAGCAGGTCGAAGCGGCCGGGAGCCGGGTCCTTGAACTCCGGCACCAGCACAGGGACCAGGACCAGCAGGAGCAGCATCGCGGGCACGTTGATCAGGAAGACCGAGCCCCACCAGAAGTGGTTCAGCATCACGCCGCTGAGCACCGAGCCCAGGGCGATGCCGCCGGTCATGGCCCCGGACCAGAGGGCGATGGCCTTGCCGCGCTGCTTGTCGTCGCGGAAGAGGTTGCGCACGAGGGCGAGGGTGGAGGGCATCAGGGTCGCGCCGCCGACGCCGAGGAGCACGCGGGCCGCGATCAGCATCCCGGCGCTGGTGGCGTAGGCGGCGGCCACGGAGGCGAGGCCGAAGGCGCCGGCTCCCATCAGCAGCAGCTTGCGGCGGCCGATCCGGTCGCCGAGCGAGCCCATCGTGATCAGCAGGCCGGCGAGGGCGAAGGCGTAGCTGTCGAAGATCCACAGCTGCTGGGTGGAGCTCGGGTCGAGCTCCCGGGTGATGGCCGGGATGGCGAAGTAGAGGACGGAGGTGTCCATCGAGACCAGGAGCAGGGGCAGCAACAGGACCGTGAACGCGGTCCATTCGCGGCGGCCGGCGAGGCGCGCCGTAGCGGCGGGGTTCGTCATGAGAAGGAATGTACATCCGTCATAAACGCTTGTCTATGACGGATGTATAGAACTGATGTCTGGGACGATCGTCTTGGACGGTTGTCTTGCTACCGTGGGGCCATGGGACATCGCGAAGATCTGCTCGAAGGCGCGAAGAAGTGCCTGGCCGAGAAGGGGTTCGTGCGGACGACCGCGCGCGACATCGTCAACGCCTCCGGTACCAACCTGGCGTCCATCGGCTACCACTACGGCTCCAAGGACGCCCTGCTCACCCAGGCCTTCATCGCCCTGATGGAGGAATGGGGCGAGGGGTTCGGGGGCGCCCTGGGTGGCGCGGACGGCTCGCTGGAGCGCCTGCAGGGACTGTGGGAGGGGGTCGTGGGCCGGCAGGAGGAGACCGCGCCCGTCTGGGCGGCCAGCCTGGAGATCGCGCTGAGCCGTGGTCAGCACGCCGAACTGCGCGCCATGCTCGGCGCCTCGCAGCGGGAGGGGCGCAGGGGTCTGATCTCGATGCTGACCGGCATCCCGGAGGACGAGGTGACCGAACGCGACGAGCGCACCCGCGGCACCGTCTACCAGGCGCTGCTCAACGGCCTGATGATCCAGTGGCTGTTCGACCCGGCGAGCGCCGCCACGGCGGAGGAGTTCACGGAGGGGCTGCGGCGGGTGGCCGAGGGGGTCACGGCAGAGGGGGTCAAGGCCGAGGGGGTCACGGCCGGGACGGAGGGCGGCGAGGGCTGAGCGGCGCCCGCCGGGGCCCCGGCCGGTACGCCCCGGCGTCGTACCGGAGCCGGAACCACCGCTCGGGCGCGTACGTCCACCCCTCGCGGCAGCCGAACCGGATCGGCTGGAGGGGGAGTTGCCATGACGGGTGCGGGGACGGCCGGGTGGCGCGCGGGGCCCCGGCCGGCCACCTCGCCCGCAGCGAGGCCGTCGCGGCCGCCCGGGCGGGTTCGGCCGCGCTGCGGGAGTGGCGCACCGGCTTCCACCCGCTGGACGCCGAGGACCGGCAGCCGCCGGGCGGGTTCCGCTCGGGTGTGGACAAGGCCGCCCACCCGGACGGGAACTTCCTGCTGCGCGCCGAACTGCCCGCCGCCGCCCCGCCTCCCACCCCCGTGCGCCGGCCCTACGGAGAGGCGCCGGCCGTACCGCTGCGCGGGGCGCCCGATGTGTACGAGGAGATGGACAGGACCCCCGACGCCGCGCCCCCCACCCCGCCGCTGACGGACACGGTGGTCCTGACCGGCCGGGTGCTGCCGGGCCGGACCGGGTTGCCGGGGACCGTGTGTCCGATGGTCCGGCTGTCGCAGACGGTCCCGGTCGCCCTCACCGCCCCCTCGGGACCCGGGTGCTGCTCGACGCGGCCTCGGGCGCGCCCCTCGAATCCCTGCGTCCGCTCCCGCCGCTCGCGGCGGTCAGCGGTGCAACCGGGCGGCCTTGAGTGCCATGTGGAGCAACAGGCGGTCCTCGCCGTCGTCCAGGTCGAGCCCCGTCAGCTGCTCCACCCGGCCCAGCCGGTAGTACAGGGTCTGGCGGTGGATGCCCAACGCGGCCGCCGCACGGCCCGCCTGGCCCGCGCAGTCGAGGAACACCTCGGCGGTACGGGCCAGTTCCCGGTGGGCCGGGCCGAGCAGGGTCCGGGTCGCCGGGTCGTCCGCCGGGCCCGCCGCCAGGGCGGCCAGCATCCGGTACGGGCCGATCTCCGACCACTGCGCCACCGGCCCCAGCGGGGGCCGGGCGGCGGCCGTCCGGGCCGCGGCGGTGGCCTGCGCCCAGGCGGCGGGCAGCTCCGCGAGGGTCCGGACCGGGTCGGACAGGCCCGCGGTGGGGCCGCGCGCCGGAGCCACGGGCTCCGGCGCCGGGGCGGACGGCGCGCCGGGCAGCAGCCGCCCCACCGCGGTCAGGGCCGGGGCCAGCGCGTCCGTCGAGCGCAGCCGGAGCAGGACGGCGAGCGCCCCGCCCCCGGAGCCTGCGCCCCCGGAGCCTCCGGGCCCCCCGCCGGACGCCCCCGCCACGCCGTTCGCGTCGGCGGCGTCACCCGGAACGACGCACACCGCCGCCGCCCCCGGCACCGACGCGGGAGCCTCCCCGGCCCACGGCGCCACGCACACGGCGGCGTGCAGTCCCTCGGCCCCCGGCCCCAGGGCCACCCGCAGCGCGGCCACCGCCATGTCCTGCTGCCAGCCCCGCCCGGCGGTGAGGACCGCGAGGAACTCCCGGGACAGGCCGGCGCCCGCCTTGGCCTCCTCGGCGAGCAGCACCCCGATCCGCTCGGCCACCTCCATCGCGGCGGCCAGCGCCTGCGTCCCGGGGCCCGGCTCCTGGTCGAGGAGCCACACGTAGCCCTGCACGATGCCCCGGTAGCGCACCGGCAGGCAGATCCGCCCGCGGAGGACGCCCGCGTCCGGGGCGGCCGGGATGTGGACGGGGCCGGTCGCGCGGGTGATCCCGTAGGCCTCGAACCAGGACCGCACGGCCGCCGTGGACTGCCGGGTCAGGATCGAGCGGGTGCGGACGGGGTCCATGACGAGGTCGTCGTCGCTGTCGTGGGCTCCGAAGGCGATGAGGCGGAAGTCCCGGTTCTCCAGTGTGGCCGGGGCGCCGAGCAGCGCCGAGATCTCGTCGACCAGGTCCTGGTAATCGCCCTTCACGCGCCCATTCTCCCATCTCGCACATGGCTCTTCAGACAGATGTATGACATCCGGACCACGGATGCGTGACAGCTGTCGATGGCAGAGGATCGTGGAGATCCTTAGGTTTCACGGTGGTTTTACTTGCGTTTTCCCTACGGTCGCGGCCCACCCCGCACGGCGGCCGTACTCCGCTTCTGCCACCCGTTGGAGGTGCCCCGTGCTGGGTCCCGTGATCCTCGCCGCTTCGCGCAGCGACAAGATGCGCCGAATCGTCTCCGCCGCCCCCGTGACCAAGCCCGTGGTGAACCGCTTCATCCCGGGTGAGACGGTCGACCAGGTCATCCCGATCGTCGAGGACCTCACGCAGCGCGGCCTGGAGATCACCCTCGACGTCGTCGGCGAGGACATCACCGCCGTGGAGCAGTCCCACGCGGCCCGCGACGCCTACCTGGAGCTCATCGAGCGCCTCGGCGCCCTGGGCCTGGGCGAGACGGTCGAGATGTCCGTCAAGCTGTCCATGTTCGGCCAGGCGCTGGAGGGCGGCCACGAGCTGGCCCTCGCCAACGTCCGCCCGGTCGTCGAGGCCGCCGCGGCCATCGGCACCACCGTGACCCTCGACGCCGAGGACCACACCACCCTCGACTCGATGTTCGCCATCCACGAGGAGCTGCGCCGGGACTTCCCGCGGACCGGCTGCGTGATCCAGGCCTACCTCTTCCGCACCGAGGCCGACGCCCGCCGCCTGGCCGCCGCCGGCAGCCGCGTCCGCATCGTGAAGGGCGCCTACAAGGAGCCGGCCGAGGTCGCGTACCAGGACAAGGCCGAGATCGACAAGGCGTACGTCCGGATCATGAAGATCCTGATGGAGGGCGACGGCTACCCGATGATCGGGTCCCACGACCCGCGTCTTATCGCCATCGGCCAGGAGCTGGCCCGCCAGGCAGGGCGCAAGCTGGACGAGTACGAGTTCCAGATGCTGTACGGCATCCGCAGCGAGGAGCACCTGCGGCTGGCCGCCGAGGGCCACCGGATGCGCGTCTACACGGCCTACGGCACCGACTGGTACGGCTACTTCATGCGCCGCCTCGCGGAGAAGCCGGCCAACCTGCTGTTCTTCCTCCGCTCGATGATCACCAAGAACTAGGCACCCCACTAGCTCAAGGAGTTACCAGCCCCATGGATGCTGTGACCCAGGTCCCCGCGCCGGTCAACGAGCCGGTCCACTCGTACGCCCCCGGCAGCCCGGAGCGTACGCGCCTCGAATTCCAGCTCAAGCAGCTGTCCGAGAACCCGATCGACCTCCCCATGACGATCGACGGCGTCAAGCGGATGGGCGGCGGCGAGCGCTTCGACGTCGTCCAGCCGCACGACCACAAGTCCGTCATCGGCACCTACGCCAACGCCACCGAGGCCGACGCCCAGGAGGCCGTCGACGCCGCCCTGGCCGCCGCCCCGGCCTGGCGCGCGATGTCCTTCGACGACCGCGCCGCGATCATCCTGCGCGCCGCCGAGCTGCTCGCCGGCCCGTGGCGCGAGAAGCTGGCCGCCTCCACCATGCTGGGCCAGTCCAAGACGGCGCAGCAGGCCGAGATCGACACCCCGTGCGAGCTCGTCGACTTCTGGCGCTTCAACGTCCACTTCGCCCGGCAGATCCTCGCCGAGCAGCCCGCCGCGAACAGCGCCGGCGTGTGGAACCGCAGCGACCACCGCCCGCTCGAAGGCTTCGTCTACGCGATCACGCCGTTCAACTTCACGGCCATCGCCGGCAACCTGCCGACCGCCCCGGCCCTGATGGGCAACGTGGTCGTCTGGAAGCCGTCCCCGACGCAGACCCACTCCGCGGTCCTCCTCATGGAGCTCCTGGAGGCGGCCGGCCTGCCCAAGGGCGTCATCAACCTGGTGACCGGCGACGGCATCGCCGTCTCCGAGGTGGCCCTGAACCACCCGGAGCTGGCCGGCATCCACTTCACCGGCTCGACCAAGACCTTCCAGTACCTGTGGAAGACGGTCGGCAACAACATCGAGAAGTACCGCTCCTACCCGCGCCTGGTCGGCGAGACCGGCGGCAAGGACTTCGTCGTCGCGCACCCGTCCGCGGACCGCGCGATCCTGAAGACCGCCCTGACCCGCGGCTCCTTCGAGTTCCAGGGCCAGAAGTGCTCCGCCTCCTCGCGCGCCTACGTTCCGGCCTCCATCTGGAACGACGGCTTCAAGGAGGCCTTCGCGGCCGAGGTCGACGGCATCACCATGGGTGACGTCCGCGACCTGGACAACTTCATCGGCGCGGTCATCGACGAGCGCTCCTTCGCGAAGAACAAGGCCGCGATCGACCGCGCGAAGGCCGACCCGACCTGCACGATCGTCGCCGGCGGCACGTACGACGACGCCGAGGGCTACTTCGTCCGCCCGACCGTCATCGCGTGCACCGACCCGGAGAACGAGGTCTTCACGACCGAGTACTTCGGCCCGATCCTCGCGATCCACGTCTACGAGGACGACAAGTACGACGAGATGCTCGCCCAGATGGAGAACGTCTCGGCGTACGCCCTGACCGGCGCCGTCATCGCGCAGGACCGCTACGCGGCCGCCGACACGATGGAGAAGCTCCGCTTCGCGGCGGGCAACTTCTACATCAACGACAAGTCGACCGGCGCCGTCGTCGGCCAGCAGCCCTTCGGCGGCGGCCGCGCGTCGGGCACCAACGACAAGGCGGGCGCGGCCTCGAACCTGCTGCGCTGGACCTCGACCCGCTCCATCAAGGAGACCCTGGTCCCGCCGACCGAGTACGGCTACCCCCACATGGGCTGACCCGCCCCCCGCTGAACCCCGCCCCCGCTCCGGTACCCCCAAGTCCGGAGCGGGGGCGGTCTCCATTTCCCCTCTGGGGGTCTACAACCGATGCTAATCTGAAGGCAGTTGTCGGTACGGCGACCTGCTTCACAACCCCGGGCCCCGGCATGCCCAGGGGGAGCCAAGCTCTCTCACGAGACCCCGTACGGAAGGTAGTCATCAGCTGCAGTACGTCGGACCTTCACGTCGCCGAGCCGGGCGGGGCGCAGGAGGAGACGTATGCCCGGAACCAGCCGCAACCGCCCCCGGACCGCAGAGCTCTGCAGCGAAGCCACCGGGACCCCCTACCGCACTTGCCTGAACTGGGCATCCCAGGAGCTCATCTCCCGTGCCCTCCCCGTACCGGACGCGGCCACCCCCGACCAGCGGACCACTGAGTCGCTCATGGTTGCCGAACTCGCCGACGGACTCCGTGAGGACGAGCAACACGACGGCGCCCTGCTCGGATTCACACATGCACGTCCGACCGCGGCCGGGCTGTTGTTGGGCCTGCACCCGGCAATGGCCGACCGGGTCCTCAAACTGCTACTCCCGCGGATCGATGAGCGGTACGGCGGGCTGCGCGGCGTACCGGGCCTGCGGTTGGTTCCTCACGGGCGCTACTGGGCGCTGACGCGCGTGCAGGGGAACGCCGTGGTCCATCTGGGTCATCCGGACGAGGGCTGGCAGCCGGAACTGCCCGTGCATGGTGCCGGGCTCACGCAGCTGTGGCGGCGCAACCGTCACCGGCTGCACCCCGCAGAGGTTGCGTACCTGGACGACTGGACACGAGGCGGCCGCAATGCCGGCAGGGCCCTGGCGCAGGACTGGCTGAACAGCCGGATGCTCCGACGCCCGCGGCTGCTGGGTCTGGCGGGCGCCACCCACGGCTCAGCGAACACATACACGCACGGGCGCGGGCAACTCGTCGTTGAATGGTGTTGCGGCATAGAGCGGGCCGAGCTGGAGAGACGCCTACGGCGGAGTGGCCTGGCGGGTCGCCCGGAAGCTATCGAGGAGCATCCGCGAGACCGGTGGCGCTTCGCCGATGGTGTAGGGATGGGCGGAGCGTGGGTCACGCTGCGGAAGGCGCCCTGCGCGCACGGCTATGCGCGGGCGTCGAAGGACGAACCATGGTGATCGCGGCTTGCGTAACCGCCGCCGTGCTCGGGATGGCCAAACTGGTGCGGGACTGGCTCATCCTGCGCCAGGTGCGGGCCGCGATGGACACGGGGACGCCCGAGGACCGTGTGCGGATCGGCATACGGCTGGTCGCGGCCCTCGGAGGGCGGGCGGCCGAGGAACCGCCCGCCGGGCCGGACGGCGACGGCTAGACCTCCACCAGTACCTGGTCCAGGGACTTGCGGATCAGGTCCGGGACCTCGCAGTCGGCGGACGGGTAGCCGATCGGGATGACCGCGAAGGCCTTCTCGTTCTCCGGGCGGTTCAGGACGTGGCCCAGGAACCGCATCGGACTCGGGGTGTGGATGAGGGCCGCCAGGCCCGACAGGTGCAGGGCGGACAGGAGCATCCCGACGGCGATGCCGACCGACTCGTCGACGTAGTAGTGCTTGCGCTTCGTGCCGTCCGGGCCGAGCCAGTACCGCTGCTGGAAGACCACGATCAGTGCCGGGGCGTCCGTCAGGTGGGTCTTGACCGCGTCGGTGCCGATCGGGCGCAGGGCGGCCAGCCACTCGTCGCCGAGCCGGCCGTCGTAGGAGATCTCCTCCTCCTGCTCGGCCGCGGCGCGGATCTGGCGGCGCACCCCCGGGTCCTTGACCAGGACGAAGGTCCACGGCTGCTGGTGCGCCCCGGAGGGAGCGGTGGCCGCGCAGGCGACGGCGTCGCGGACGACCCGGTCGGGGACCGGGTCCGGGGAGAAGTGGCGTACGGTACGCCGCTCGTCCATCCGGGCCCGCAGCTCCGCCGCGCGCGCGAGGGATTCCTCGCTCGGCATGCGCGCGGGACGGTAGGCGACGGGCCGGTAGGGCTGGCCATGGGTCGGGGTCCACTGCTGGGTACGGGGCGACATGCGCAGATCTTCACGCGGGGGAACCCCTGAGGCCAGAGTCGCGTCTCTGCCGACTGTCCGATGTGTACTGACAGGGGGGCTATGACCGTGACGAACGTCGGTCGATTCGTGGACCGGTAAGGCTGCTTCAACGCCCGCGACCTCGGCGGCCTCGGGACCCTGCCGCCCGGGGTCCTGGTACGGGCGGACAGCCTCGACGGGCTCACCGCCCGGGGCTGGACCACCCTGGCCGCGCACGGCGTGCGGACCGTCATCGACCTGCGCAACGACGACGAGCGGGGCGTGGACCACGCACCCCGCCCGGCCGGGATCGGCACGTCGGCGATCCCGCTCGACGGCATCGAGCACCGGGACTTCTGGGACGTGTCGTGGGGCACCCCGGGATTCGCGACCCCCGCGTATTTCCGGCCTTTCCTGGACCGCTTCCCCGACCGGGTCGCCGCCCTCGCCCGCGACGCCGCCCACCGGCTGGACCCGGAGGCCTACCTGCGCGCGGCGGGCCTCACCGGGGCCGAGCTGGGACGGCTCCGCGGCAGGCTCCGGGGGCGTTGATACCGTCCCCGGATGGAGACCTGGGACGTGCACGCCGTACGGGAGCGGCTGCGGGAGAAGGCCGCGCTGGACCCGGGGCACACCCGGCACGGGGCGCGGACGCACCGGTACGCGCTGGCCGCCCCGCTCGCCCCGGCGGCGGTCGACGGCTTCGAGCGGCGGTACGGGATCCGGCTGCCGCCGCAGTACCGGGCCTTCGTGACCGCGGTGGGCGACGGCCCGGCGGGTCCCGCCCGCGGGCTGCTGCCGCTGGTCACCCCGCGCCCGGAGGCGGCGGCCGGGGAGGAATGGGCGGTGGACGGGGAATGGGATGACGACCGGCGGCCGGGCCGTGCGGCGGCGCCCTTTCCGCTGACCGCGCCGCGCACCGGGCCCCTCGGCCGCGGCTACGAGGAGTTCGCCGCCGGCACGCTCACCCTCGCCGAGGAGGGTTGCGGGACGTACCTCAGGCTGGTCCTGAACGGCCCGTACGCCGGACAGGTGTGGCGGCTGGACCCGGACTGGGGCGGATTCGTCCCCGCCGCCCCCGACTTCCGCACCTGGTACACCGACTGGCTGGAGACGCCGTGACCGTACGCCTCGTCCACACCGCCGAACTGCGCACCGAGGAGCTGCGCGCGATCCGGGAGCTGCTCGACCGCGCCTTCGAGGGGGACTTCGCCGACGAGGACTTCGAGCACGCCCTCGGCGGCGTGCACGCCCTGCTCCACAGGGACGGGCAGCTCGTCGCGCACGGCAGCGTCGTCCAGCGCCGGGTGCTGCACCGAGGCCGCGCCCTGCGCACCGGCTACGTGGAGGCCGTGGCGGTGCGGCCGGACCTGCGGCGCGCCGGGCTGGGCGGGGCCGTGATGGCCGGCCTGGAGGGGGTGATCGGGCGGGCCTACGTGCTCGGCGCCCTGTCCGCCTCCGAAGCCGGGGCCGTCCTGTACGCGGGCCGGGGCTGGCGCCCCCACCCCGGGCCGGTCGGGGTGCTCGGCCCGGACGGCCCCGAGCGGCTCCCCGACGAGGAGGGCTCGACGTACGTGTGGACCCCGCCCGGCGGGGCTGTCCTGGACCCCGCCGGGCGGCTCGACTTCGACTGGCGCGACGGCGACGTGCTCTAGACCCGACAGGGCCCGGCCGGGGCCCGGCGAAGGTCCGGCCGGGGTCCGGCCAGGCCCCGGTCAAGGCCCGGCTAGGACCCGGAGACGCTCGCGGCGCCCGTCTCGATGTGGCCGGTGTAGCGGCGCGACCAGGTGCCGTCGGCGTCCGCCAGGATGGTGAAGTCGTACCAGCCCTTGCTGTACGCGACCGCGTTGAAGAAGTCCTCGCGCGAGGAGTTCGCCGGGACGGTGTACGTCCACGGCCCGTCCGTGCGGTAGGCGTTCGAGCGGACGGTGAAGGTGACCGGCGAGGCGGACGCGTTCGTCATCTTGAACCAGATCGCCATCTTGCCGGTGCCCGACTCGACCGCGAAGCGGGCGGCGACCTCCAGGGACTTGCCCACCTTGGTCGCGTCGCCGATGAAGCGGCGCAGGAAGCGGTTCGGCCCGTACATGGAGATGTCGTACTTGCCGGAGCCGCTGCCGAGGCCGATGGAGAACCAGTCCGCGGCGGTGGTGCCGGGGTCGACCGTGTACTGCCAGGCGCTGGTGTCCCGGTACTGGTGCGGGTGGATGGAGAAGTGCGCCGCCTGCTTCGCCTGGGCGCCCTGGTTGGTCATCGAGAACCAGGCCGTGATCTGGCCGGCCGTCCCGAACTCGAAGCGGTCCAGGTTGCCGTTGACCTGGTACGGGAGCGCCCGCGCCGGGCGCGTTCCGGGCTCCTGCGCCGGGAGGGCGTTGTCCTGGGGGGCCGGGTTGGGCAGCGGGCCGCAGGTCGCCTGCCCGATCACCTTGGCGGTCGACGGCAGGCCCGAGGGGACCCCGTAGACCGGGTGTGCGAAGTCGAAGACGCCGGTCAGGTCGCCGACCACCTTGCGGCGCCAGGGGCTGATGTTGGGACAGGTGGCCGGAGTGCCCAGGGCCGTCGTCCAGGTCTCCATGAAGCGGAGCACCGAGGTGTGGTCGAAGACCTCGGAGCTGACCCAGCCGCCCCGGGTCCACGGCGACATCACGAGCATCGGGACGCGGAAGCCGAGGCCGATCGGGACGCCGTCGAGGTACTCGCCGGCGGAGCCGGGCGGGGCGACCGGCGGCGGGACGTGGTCGAAGAAGCCGTCGTTCTCGTCGTAGTTGAGGAACAGGACGGTGGAGTCGAAGACCTCCGGGTTCGCGGCGAGCGCCCGGTAGACCAGGTCCACGAAGTGCGCGCCGTCGCCGGGCGGGGCGTACGGGTGCTCGGAGAAGGCCTCGTTCGCCACCACCCAGGACACCTGCGGCAGGGTGCCGGCGACGACGTCGGCGCGGATGGCGGCGGCGATGTCGTCCGGGGTGGAGCCGGTGACCTTGGGGACCGAGGCCATGCCCCGGTCCCACAGCGGGTCGCCGGGCTTGGCGTCGGTGAACTGCTTGAAGTAGGCGAGGCCGTTGTCCCCGTAGTTGTCCTGCGCGTTCTGGTAGACCTTCCAGGTCATCCCGGCCCGCTGGAGGGCCTCCGCGTACGTCTCCCAGGTCAGCCCGGACTCCTCGCCGCCGTCCTTGCTGCCCGCCTCGACCTTGCCGCTCCACAGGAAGGTGCGGTTGGGGCCGGTGGCGCTGAGGGTGGAGCAGAAGTAGGCGTCGCAGATCGTGTAGTTGTCGGCGAGCCCGTAGTGGAAGGGGATGTCCCCGCGGTCCAGGTAGCCGAGGGTGTGGGTCTTGCCGACGCCGAGCACCCAGTTGTCCATCCGGCCCTTGTTCCAGGCCGCGTGCTGCGAGGTCCAGCTGTGCGGGAGGTCGCCGGTGCACTGGGCCAGGGTCTCGCCGTCGGCGCCGCCGGCCGACGGGGTGGCGGACAGCTTCCACGGGTACTGGCGCAGGCCCCAGTTGGGCTGGTTGAACGTGCCCCAGCCGCCCGGGATGTTGCCGGCGGCGCGGTCGCCGAAGCCGCGGACGCCCTTCAGCCTGCCGAAGTAGTGGTCGAAGCTGCGGTTCTCCTGCATCAGGATCACCACGTGCTTCACATCGGTGATCGTGCCGGTCGCGGCGGCCGCGGCGGCCGTCGTCGGCGTGATCGCGGGCAGGGTCGCCCCTGCCACGAGCCCGGCGCCGATTCCCACGAAACCTCTGCGGCTGATCGGTGTCACTGGTTGCTCGCCTCCAACTCAAGTGCCCCGCTGGCACATTGACGGCAAGCGTGGCGGCAACCCCTGCAAAGGTCTACATCCGTGCGGTAAGAACTCGGTGAACATCCGGCTGGCCTGATTCAGTCCTTGAGACGGACCAGCATCTTGCCCATGTTCTCCCCGCGAAGTACGCCCAGGAATGCCTCCACGGTCCGGTCGAACCCCTGGAAAACGGTGGTGTCCGTGCTGATTCGCCCGCTGCGCAGATGGGGGACCAGGAAATCCTCCAGCTCGTCCTGCAGATTGGTGTGATTTCGAACCAATACCCCTTCCAGGCGCAATGATTTGTGTACGACCTCGAAGAGGTTGCGGGGTGCGGCGGGGGAGCGGTCGCCGTTGTACATCGAGATCCCGCCGACCCAGGCGATCCGCCCGTACTCCCGCAGGACATCTATCGCACCCTCCAGGTGGTCTCCGCCCACGTTGTCCACGTAGACGTCGATGCCCTCCGGGGCGGCCTCGGCCAGCTGCTCGCCGACCGGCCCGTCGTGGTAGTCGAAGGCCGCGTCGAAGCCGAGGACCTCGGTGAGGTGGCGGACCTTGGCCGCCGAGCCCGCGCTGCCGATGATCCGGCGGGCGCCGAGCAGCCGGGCGATGTGCCCGGTGGCCGTGCCGACCCCGCCCGCGGCGGCCGAGACGAAGAGGTCCTCGCCCTCGCGCAGGGCCGCCGTCCGGGTGAGGGCGGCGTACGCGGTCAGGCCGGTCCCGCCCAGGACGGACAGGTACGCCTCCAAGGGGACGCCCGCGTGGCCGCGCAGCTTGCGCGTGCCGTCCACGCCCAGGGTGACCAGGGCGTGGGTGCGCCAGCCCGAGCGGTGGAAGACCAGGTCGCCCTCGGCCAGGCCCGGATCGCGGGAGGCGGTCACCCGCCCCACCGAGCGGCCTTCGAGGGGGGAGTGGAGGGCGAAGCCGCCCTCGCCCCCGTCCATCATCCCCCGGTGGTACGGGTCCACCGACAGCAGCAGGTTCTCCACCAGTGCGGTGCCCGGGGCGGGTTCGGGAACGGGATGGGAGACGAGGGCGAACCCGGAGGGGGAGGGGAAGCCGGTGGGGCGGGCGGTCAGGTGGACGGAGGAAGCGGTGCGCGTGGTCATGGGCACGACCGTAGGAAGGAATCCCGCGGCCGGGCAGGGGGTTGGCCTCATGGAAGCCACGCACCCATGAGCGCGGCTCATACGCCGAGGTGGGAACCCCGTGACCGAGCTCGCCCCGCAGGAACTGAGGGTGCTGGTCGCCGTCGCCGAGACGGGTGGCTTCTCCGCCGCCGCGAACCGGCTCGGCGTCACCCAGTCGGCCGTCTCCCACTCGGTGCGCGGCAGCGAGGCCAAGGTCGGCGCGGTGCTCTTCGACCGCGGGCGCACCGGCGCCGCGCCCACCCCGGCGGGGGAGCGGGCCGTGGCGCTGGGCCGGCGCATCCTGCGGCTCTACGAGGTGCTGGGTGCGGAGGCCCGCGCCGCGGGCCGGGGCCCCGCCGGGCCGGGGGCGGCGGCCGGGGTCCTGCGCATCGCCGCCTTCCGCAGCGCGGCCCTGCACCTGCTGCCGCCCGCGCTGGAACGGCTGACCGCACGGCACCCCGGGATCCGGCCCGAGGTCAGGGTGGTGCGCGAACTCGGCGCAGGGACGGCGGGGGAGGTGGCGGCGGGGCGGGCGGACCTCGCCATCGCGACCCTGGGCGCGCCCGGCGACGTACGGCCGGGCGGGGGGTCCGCCGGGCCGTCCGCCGGTCTGCCGTCCGGTCTGCCGTCGGGTCTGCCGTCGGGTCTGCCGTCCGGTCTGCCGGACGGGCTGCTGAGCGGGGAGCTCACCCGGGAGGCCTACTCCCTCGTCCACCCCTTCGGACACCCCGACCCGAAGGGACTGCCGCTGCTGGACTGGGACGAGAACTGCGGCTCCTACACCCGGGACTGGTGGCGGGCCCAGGACTGGATCCCGAGGGCCACCGTGAAGGCCGAGGACGACGCCATGGTGCTGACGATGGTCGGCCGGGGGCTGGGCATGGCGATCCTGCCGGAGCTGTCGCTGCGCGAGGCCACGGACGCCGTCGAGATCGCCGGATTGGGCCCTGAGGGGCCGGTGAGGTGCGTGGGATACGTCACCACACCGGAACTGGCGTCCACTCTCGCCGTCAGGGCTCTGATCAGGGAACTCAGGGCCGAAAGGGGCTGAAAACGGAGGCCCCGGAAAGGGCCTTCCGGGGGCTCGGGCGTCTCAGATAGTAGGAAGTCCGAGTAATTGCCGAGACATACAGCCGCACCTGGCCTAGCTTTGTAGAAGCCGAACGTCTCGCTGATCCAGCGAATGGCGGTCGATAGCGCGCGCCCCTGGGCAGGCAACCCCTGCCGCGCCGCTTCCCGCCTCTTCCGGCGCCTTGAAGGAACCCCTCATCCGTGGCCCCGCCACGCCGTGATCTCAAGGAGTCGATCACCATGACCCCCACCTCCGCCGCCACCCGTCGCGTCCGCCACTCCTCCCCGGCCGACGCCGACCGCAAGAACGCCGCGGCCGCCCTCCAGCGCGCGCTGGACCGCCGCGACAACGGCGGCTCGACCGGCCACTGACCCCACGGATCCAGCCCGGGACACGTCGCGTCCACGGTGGGCCATTGGTCCACATGGTGGACGCGATATGTCTGAGGGCTGGGACACGGAGTACGGTTCCGTCATGTCGACCAGCATCAATCTCGCAGTGATCCCCGGTGATGGCATCGGCCAGGAAGTCGTGGCTCAGGGCCTCAAGGTCCTTACCGCGGTCCTGCCCCAGGATGCGAAGCTGGAGACCAAGGAGTACGACCTCGGCGCCCAGCGCTGGCACCGCACCGGTGAGACCCTCCCGGACGCGGAGCTCGAAGCGCTCAAGCACCACGACGCGATCCTGCTCGGAGCCATCGGTGACCCCTCGGTCCCGTCCGGCGTCCTGGAGCGCGGTCTGCTGCTGAAGCTCCGGTTCGCCTTCGACCACTTCATCAACCTGCGCCCCTCGAAGCTCTTCCCCAACACGGCCACCCCGCTCGCCGGTCGTCCAGAGATCGACTTCGTCGTGGTCCGCGAGGGCACCGAGGGCCCGTACACCGGCAACGGCGGCAGCCTGCGCACCGGCACTCCCGCCGAGGTGGCCACCGAGGTCAGCATCAACACCGCGTACGGCGTGGAGCGCGTCGTCCGTGACGCGTACGAGCGGGCCAACGCCCGCCCGCGCAAGAAGCTGACGCTGGTTCACAAGAACAACGTCCTCGTGTACGCGGGCCACATGTGGAAGAACATCTTCGACGAGGTGGGCCAGGAGTACCCCGAGGTCACCACCGACTACCTGCACGTCGACGCCGCGACGATCTTCTTCGTCACCCAGCCCGAGCGCTTCGACGTCATCGTCACGGACAACCTCTTCGGTGACATCCTCACCGACCTGGCCGCCGCCGTGACCGGCGGGATCGGCCTGGCCGCCTCCGGGAACATCAACCCGACCGGCGCCTTCCCGTCGATGTTCGAGCCCGTCCACGGCTCGGCCCCCGACATCGCCGGCACCGGCAAGGCCGACCCGACCGCGACGATCCTCTCCGTCGCCCTCCTGCTGCGCCACCTCGGCCACGAGGCCGAGGCCGTCCGCATCGAGGACGCCGTCTCCGCCGACCTGGCCGAGCGCGACGGGACCTTCCGCTCCACCGACGCGATCGGCGACGCCCTCGCCGCACGCGTAGCCGGCTGACCCGGCAGCTCCACCTCAGGAAGCCGCAGGGTCGCGATCACCGGACCCGGCGGCTTCTCCTGTGCGGCCCCGGGTGCCACCATCTCCCCTGGGCCGCAATCACCCCGTTTCACCGGAGCACCCTCGCGCGCGATAATCGAACGCGAGGCCGCGGAAAACGGGGAAGCTCGGACGTCCTGGTACGCATGAGCGCGGTCCGCCATACACAACGGTGAAGGACAAGCACTCATGACGACGCCCACCATCGAGCTCAAGCCCTCCTCGAACCCGCTGTCCGACGCGGAGCGCGAGGCGATCCTGGCCAGCCCCGGCTTCGGCCGCCACTTCACCGATCACATGGTGACGATCAAGTGGACGGAGGGCCGCGGCTGGCACGACGCCGAGCTGGTCCCCTACGCGCCGCTGTCGATGGACCCGGCGAACATGACCCTGCACTACGCGCAGACGATCTTCGAGGGTCTCAAGGCCTACAAGCAGCCCGACGGCACCGTCGCCACCTTCCGCCCCCGGGCCAACGCCGAGCGCTTCCAGGCCTCCGCCCGCCGCATGGCGATGCCGGAGCTGCCGGCCGAGCTGTTCATCGAGGCCTGCGACGCCCTCATCAAGCAGGACAGCGCCTGGGTGCCGGACTCCGGCGAGGCCTCCCTGTACCTGCGGCCGTTCATGTTCGCGTCCGAGGTCGGCCTGGGCGTCCGCCCGGCCAACGAGTTCCTCTTCATGGTCATCGCCTCGCCCGCCGGCGCGTACTTCCCCGGTGGCGTCAAGCCCGTCTCCGTCTGGCTCTCCGAGGAGTACGTCCGCGCCGTCAAGGGCGGCACCGGCGCCGCCAAGACCGGCGGCAACTACGCGGCCTCCCTCGTCGCCCAGGCCCAGGCCGCCTCGCACGGCTGCGACCAGGTCGTCTGGCTGGACGCCGTCGAGCACCGCTGGATCGAGGAGATGGGCGGCATGAACCTGTACTTCGTGTACGGCGACCGCATCGTCACCCCGGAGCTGACCGGCTCGCTCCTGCCGGGCATCACCCGCGACTCCCTCCTCACGATCGCCCGCGACCTCGGCTACACCGCCGAGGAGGGCCGCATCACCACCGAGGACTGGAAGCGCGACAACGAGAACGGCACCCTCACCGAGGTGTTCGCCTGCGGCACCGCCGCCGTCATCACCCCGGTCGGCTCGGTCAAGTCCGAGCGCGCCAACTGGACCCAGGGCGACGGCGAGCCCGGCGAGGTCACCATGAAGCTCCGCAAGGCGCTCCTCGACCTCCAGACGGGCCGCACCGCCGACACCCACGGCTGGATGCACCCGCTCGGCTAGGCACCGCGAAGAACCCGGCGCGCACGAAGGCCCGCGCCCCCGATCCGGGGGCGCGGGCCTTCGTGCGCGAGGAGGCGGGACGGCCTCACACGGTGGCGGGTTCCTCCGCCGCGGGCGCCGGGGCGGGAGCGGTGGCGGGCGCGGTGCGGGCGGTCAGGGCCGTGTAGACGAGGCCGCCGGCCAGGCCGGAGAAGATGAAGGAGCAGTCCACCCCGCCGGTCAGGGCGAGCAGCGGACCCTCGTAGAAGGGGGTGCTCACGGCGAGCAGGCCGACACCGGCGCCGATCGCCCAGGAGGCGGTGGCGCGCGGGTTCCAGCCGCCGCGGTACCAGTAGATCCCGCCCACCGAGCGGCGGTTGAAGACCTGGAGGGCGTCGGCGTCGTACTGCCCGCGGCAGCGCACGAAGCCGATCAGCGTGATCACGGCCCACGGGGTGCCGATGGCGGTCAGCAGCAGGACGAAGGAGGTCATCGCGGACTGCACGTTCCACTCGAAGGAGCCGACGAAGACGAAGGCGGTGGCGACGGTGGCGGCGATCACGGTGGCCTTCGTACGGGT
Source organism: Streptomyces sp. NPDC004667 (assembly GCF_040609475.1). Taxonomy (NCBI): domain Bacteria; kingdom Bacillati; phylum Actinomycetota; class Actinomycetes; order Kitasatosporales; family Streptomycetaceae; genus Streptomyces; species Streptomyces sp. NPDC004667. Next base: position 236,637 of record NZ_JBEXKC010000002.1, read on the forward strand.
GGCCTTGGGGACGATCGCGTCGAGGTCGAGGCCCATGGAGTACAGCATCAGCCCGGCGTTGCCCACGGAGCCCGCCGCGGCCGCGACGAGCAGCGGGAGCAGGTACCAGAACGGCGAGGCGGCGACGAGCGGCCCGGCGTAGTCCGTGGAGCCCGCCCTGGCGGCGAGCGCGGTGTACGTGCCGAACAGCTGCGGTACGAGCAGGCCCACCAGCAGGCCGAGGGCGGTGGCCCAGAACACCTTGCGGGGCTTGTGCTTCGCGGGGGAGACGTAGCGGGTGTAGTCGCCGAGGAGGGTGATGAAGGCGACGGGGCCGCTGAGTCCGGCGGCGACGGCGGCGAGCAGCCAGGTCGGCCAGAAGGAGCCGAGGAGGTACGAGGCCTCCGGCGCGGCGGTGGTGAAGTCGGGGGCGTAGGCGTAGACGCCGATGGCCAGCAGGACCACCATGCCGATGGACAGGACCTTGCTCATGCGCAGCAGCAGCCGGTAGCCGAACACGGCCCCGACGACGGTACACGCGGCGAGTACGCCGTACATCGCGGCCCGGGTGACACCGTTGTCCGGCAGCCCGATCAGCCGGGACAGGACGCCGGCCATCACGTCGCCGCCGATCCACAGGGTGAGCGCGGTGTAGCCGAGGGAGAGCAGCAGGCCCACGATCGAACCGACGAGCCGCCCGCGGACGCCGAACTGGGCGCCGCTGGAGGTGGAGAGGTTGGTCGCCGTGCGCAGGGACACCAGTGCCAGCGGCGCCGTCACCGCGATTCCGACGACGGTGCCGGTCACGATGGCGGTGAGCGAAGGCCACAGCCCCAGTCCGAAGGACGGGGGCAGCCAGCCGAAGACGATCACACCGAGGCAGAGGTTGGAACCGAGGAGGATCGAGATCAGGTCACGGGGACCACTCGTCCGCTCCTCCTCCGGGATGGTGTCGACTCCGCGCTGTTCGATGGGCATGGGGGGACTCCCTTGGCAGGGCGGGGGGTGGTTACGCCGTTGTTTGAGCGACACTCAATGTGACTCAGGCCCTGCCCTCAGGTCAATGATTCCCAGCGAGGAAATGAAGAGTTAGAGTGATGCTCTAACCCATCGACGCAAAAGGTGGTGGATCGGCGTGCGGCTGACCCCTACGGAGCGCGACCGGCTGCTGCTGCGCGGCGCCGCGGAACTGGCCAGGGCCCGGCGGGCCCGGGGTCTGCGGCTCAACGTGCCCGAGGCGACCGCGCTGATCGCGGACACGGTCTGCGAGGCCGCGCGCGACGGCAAGCGCCTGGCGCAGGCCATCGAGGAGGCCCGGAGCGTCCTGGGCCCCGACGACGTGCTGCCCGGCGTGGCCGACGTGGTCACCGAGGTGCACGTGGAGGCCGTCTTCGACGACGGGTCCCGCCTCGCGGTGGTCTCGTCCCCGATCCGGGGCGCGGCCCCGCTCGGCGAGGACGCCCCGGGTGCGGTCCTACCGGGCCCCGGCGCCCACCGGCCGGAACCGGCCCTGCACCTGCGCGTGCGCAACACCGCCCCCGTGCCGGTGAGCGTCACCTCGCACTTCCACTTCTTCGAGGCGAACCCGCGCCTCGACTTCGACCGCGCCGCGGCCTACGGGATGCGGCTGTGCGTCCCGGCCGGGTCCTCGGTGCGCTTCGACCCGCACGGCGAGGGCGAGGTCGGCCTGGTCCCGATCGGCGGCGACCGGATCGCGATCGGCTTCGCGGGCCTGGTCGACGGCCCCCTCGACGCTCCCGGCGCGAAGGCGGAGGCCCTGCGCCGGGCCGCCGCCTGCGGCTACCTGGGCGTGGCCGACAGCACCGCCGGTGCCCCGGAAGGAGACCGGGCGTGAGCCGCCAGACCCCCCACACCGACCACGGCGCGCACTGCGCGCCCGGCAGCCGGCACATCGACCCGCACGAGTACGCGTCCGTCTTCGGTCCCCGGGCCGGGGACCGGGTCCGGCTCGGCGACTCGGGGCTGACCGTCCGGGTGGAGTCCGACTCCCAGAAGCCGGGTGACGAGTTCCTGGCCGGCTTCGGCAAGACCGCCCGTGACGGCCTGCACCTGAAGGCCGCGGCGGTCCGCGAGACCTGTGACGTCGTGATCAGCAACGTCCTCGTGATCGACGCGGTGCTGGGCATCCGCAAGGTGTCCATCGGCATCCGCGAGGGCCGCATCCACGCGATCGGCCGGGCCGGAAACCCCGACACCCTCGACGGGGTCGACGTGGTCGTCGGCACCGGCACGAGCATCGTCTCCGGCGAAGGTCTGATCGCCACCGCCGGAGCCGTCGACACCCACGTCCACCTGCTCTCCCCGCGCATCATGGAGGCCTCGCTCGCCGCGGGCGTCACCACAGTCATCGGCCAGGAGTTCGGCCCGGTCTGGGGCGTCGGCGTCAACTCCCCGTGGGCGCTGAAGCACGCCTTCAACGCCTTCGACGCGTGGCCGGTCAACATCGGCTTCCTGGCACGGGGGTCCTCCTCGGACGCGGCCCCGCTGGTCGAGGCCCTGGCCGAGGGCGGAGCGTCCGGGTTCAAGGTCCACGAGGACATGGGCGCGCACACCCGCGCCCTGGACACCGCGCTGCGGGTGGCCGAGGAACACGACGTGCAGGTGGCCCTGCACAGCGACGGCCTCAACGAGTGCCTCTCCGTCGAGGACACCCTGCGCGTCCTGGACGGCCGCACCATCCACGCCTTCCACATCGAGGGCTGCGGCGGCGGACACGTCCCCAACGTGCTCAAGATGGCGGGCGTGCCGAACGTCATCGGCTCCTCCACCAACCCGACCCTGCCCTTCGGACGGGACGCCGTCGCCGAGCACTACGGCATGATCGTCTCCGTCCACGACCTCAAGCCGGACCTCCCCGGCGACGCCGCCATGGCCCGCGACCGCATCCGTGCCGGGACCATGGGAGCCGAGGACGTCCTGCACGACCTGGGTGCGATCGGCATCACCTCCTCCGACGCCCAGGGCATGGGCCGCGCCGGCGAGACGATCCGGCGCACCTTCGCCATGGCCGCGAAGATGAAGGGCGAGCTCGGCCCGCTGGAAGGCGACGGCGAGGGCGACGACAACGCCCGCGTGCTCCGTTACATGGCCAAGCTCACCATCAACCCGGCCATCGCCCACGGCCTGGCCCACGAGATCGGCTCCATCGAGGTCGGCAAGCTCGCCGACATCGTCCTGTGGCGCCCGGCCTTCTTCGGCGCCAAGCCCCAGCTGGTCCTCAAGTCCGGCTTCCCCGCGTACGGAGTCACCGGCGACCCCAACGCCGCCACCGACACCTGCGAACCCCTCGTCCTCGGCCCGCAGTTCGGCTCCTACGGGGCCACCGCCGCCGACATCTCCGTCGCCTTCGTCTCCGCCGCGGCGGCAGCGCTCGGCTCCGACGAGATGCCCACCCGCCGCCGCCGGGTCGCCGTCCGCGGCACCCGCGGCATCGGCCCCCGCGACCTCCTCCTCAACTCCCGGGTGGGCGCGGTCGATGTGGACGCGCGCAGCGGACTGGTCTCCCTCGACGGGGAACCGCTGCGCTCCGAAGCCGCCGAGTCGGTCTCCCTCAACCGCCTGTACTTCCTGTGAAGCCCGTAAGGACGCATGCCATGACCACGAACAAGCCCACCGCCGACGGATTCCGGATGCCCGCCGAGTGGACCCCCCACGAGCGCACCTGGATGGCGTGGCCCAGCCCCAACCCCACGTTCACCAACGAGCGGGAGCTCGCCGAGGCCCGCGAGGCCTGGGGCGCCGTCGCCCGCGCGGTGCGCTCGTACGAGCCCGTGACCCTCGTCGTCTCCCCGGGCGACGCCGACTCGGCGCGCGCGATCGTCGGCGAGGACGTCCAGCTCGTCGAGCGGGAGCTCGACGACGCCTGGATGCGCGACATCGGCCCGACCTTCGTCACCAACGACGCCGGCGAGCTGGCCGCCGTCGACTGGACCTTCAACGGCTGGGGCGCCCAGGAGTGGGCCCGCTGGGACCACGACGAGAAGATCGCCCGGCACGTCTCCGACCTCGCGGGCACTCGTACGTACAGCACCCGCCTGGTCAACGAGGGCGGTGCGATCCACGTCGACGGCGAGGGCACCGTGCTCCTGACCGACACCGTGCAGCTCGGCGAGGGGCGCAACCTCGGCTGGACCCGCCAGCAGGTCGAGGCCGAGATCCACGCCCACCTCGGCACCACCAAGGCCATCTGGCTCCCGTACGGCCTGGCCGGCGACTACGGCACCTACGGCACCCAGGGCCACGTGGACATCGTCGCCGCCTTCGCCCGCCCCGGCGTGGTCATGGTCCACACCCAGCCCGACCCCGCGCACCCGGACCACGAGCGCTGCAAGACCATCGCCGCGATCCTGCGCGCCTCCACCGACGCCCGCGGCCGGCAGCTGGAGGTCGTGGAGATCCCCGCGCCGACCGTGCTGGAGGAGGACGGCGAGTGGGTGGACTACTCGTACATCAACCACTACCTCTGCAACGGCGGCGTGGTGCTGTGCTCCTTCGACGACCCGCGCGACGAGCAGGCCGCGGACATCTTCCGCGCCCTGTTCCCGGAGCGGACCGTGACGCTCGTTGACGCACGTACGATTTTCGCCGGGGGTGGCGGTATCCACTGCATCACCCAGCAGCAGCCGAAGGTCTGACCCACGGACCGCCGGCGAACCTCGTGAAGGAGTGGCCCATGGTGGCGGGTGGAGTACCGGTACGGGCGGCGCGCAAGAACGCGCCCCCGCGCGAGGACGTACTCGTCGCCGCCATGGCCACGATCGCCGAGCGCGGACTCGACGGCCTGACCATGGCGGGCCTCGGCCGCCAGGTCGGGATGAGCAGCGGCCACCTCCTCTACTACTTCGGCAGCAAGGACGAGCTCCTGCTGCGGACCCTGGAGTGGAGCGAGGCGGCGCTGGGCACCGAGCGCCGGGCCCTGCTGTCCCGTCCCGGCACGGCACGCGCCCGCGTCGGGGCCTACGTGGACCTCTACGTGCCCGACGGCCCCCGGGACCCGCACTGGACCCTGTGGCTGGAGGTCTGGAACCGTTCCCAGAACGCCGGGCCCCAGGAGCGGGAACGGCAGGCCGCCATCGAGGGCGCCTGGCACCGCGACCTGGTCGCCCTCCTCGCCGAGGGCATCTCGCGCGGCGAGTTCCGCCCCGTGGACGCCGAGCGCGTCGCGGCCCGCCTGCGGGCCCTGCTCGACGGATTCAGCATCCAGCTGGCCGTCGGCCTGCCGGGGATCGGGCGCGAGGACATTCTCGAACACGTGGCCGAGTACCTCGCGGAAGTCCTGGTGGCGCAGGCCTGACCGGGCGGCCGGCCCGGCTGCCGGACGGGGCTGCCCGGATGCTGAGACCGGCGTCCACGGGCGACGGGCTGTGTGGCACACTGCGAGCGTGCCTGCTCAGCTCATGATTATGGACAGCAGCGCGCCGGTCCTCTGTGACCGCTGAAACCGTGGAAGACCTTCGCGGCAGCGGCCACCGTGCCTCAGACCCGCGCGCAGACCTCTCGCACCCGCGAGGGGTCTTTTCGTTTCCCGGCTCCAAAACCACGCCGGGCCGGCAGCGCGCGATGATGGGGGCAGTGGATCCCGGGCTTCCGGAACCACTCATCCGACAGGAGTCAGATCAGCATGACGACGACAGAGGCGACGGAGCCGACAGCGGCCCTCGATGACAGCTTCCACGTCTTCGACACCACCCTGCGCGACGGCGCCCAGCGTGAGGGAATCAACCTCACGGTCGCGGACAAGCTGACCATCGCACGGCACCTGGACGACTTCGGCGTGGGCTTCATCGAGGGCGGCTGGCCCGGCGCCAACCCCCGCGACACCGAGTTCTTCGCCCGCGCCCGCGCCGAGATCGACTTCAAGAACGCCCAGCTCGTCGCCTTCGGCGCCACCCGTCGGGCCGGCGGCTCCGCCGCCGCGGACCCGCAGGTCCGCGCCCTCCTGGAATCCGGCGCCCCGGTGATCACCCTGGTCGCCAAGTCCCACGACCGGCACGTCGAACTCGCGCTGCGCACCACCCTCGAAGAGAACCTGGAGATGGTCCGGGACACCGTCTCCCACCTCGTCGCCCAGGGCCGCCGCGTCTTCGTCGACTGCGAGCACTTCTTCGACGGCTACCGCGCCAACGCCGAGTACGCCAAGTCCGTGGTCCGCACCGCGCACGAGGCCGGCGCCGACGTCGTCATCCTCTGCGACACCAACGGCGGCATGCTCCCCGCCCAGGTCACCGCCGTCGTCGCGACGGTCATCGCGGACACCGGGGCCCGCCTCGGCATCCACGCCCAGGACGACACCGGCTGTGCCGTCGCCAACACCCTGGCCGCCGTCGACGCGGGCGCCACGCACGTGCAGTGCACCGCGAACGGCTACGGCGAGCGCGTCGGCAACGCCAACCTCTTCCCCGTCGTCGCCGCGCTGGAGATCAAGTACGGCCGCACGGTGCTCCCCGAGGGCGCCCTCGCCGAGATGACCCGCATCTCGCACGCCATCGCCGAGGTCGTCAACCTCACCCCCTCCACGCACCAGCCGTACGTGGGCGTCTCCGCCTTCGCCCACAAGGCGGGCCTGCACGCCTCGGCCATCAAGGTCGACCCCGACCTCTACCAGCACATCGACCCCGAGCGCGTCGGCAACACCATGCGGATGCTGGTGTCCGACATGGCCGGCCGGGCCTCCATCGAGCTCAAGGGCAAGGAGCTCGGCGTCGACCTCGGAGGGGACCGCGCTCTGATCTCCCGGGTGGTCGAGCGGGTCAAGGAGCGGGAGCTCCAGGGCTACACCTACGAGGCCGCCGACGCCTCCTTCGAACTGCTGCTGCGCGCCGAGGTTGAGGGCCGGGCCCGCAAGTACTTCCGTACGGAGTCCTGGCGCGCGATCGTCGAGGACCGCCCCGACGGCACCCATGCCAACGAGGCCACGGTCAAGCTGTGGGCCAAGGGCGAGCGGATCGTCGCCACGGCGGAGGGCAACGGCCCCGTCAACGCCCTGGACCGGGCCCTGCGCGTGGCCCTGGAGCGCTTCTACCCGCAGCTCGCCAAGTTCGAGCTCATCGACTACAAGGTCCGCATCCTGGAGGGCAAGCACGGCACGGAGTCCACGACCCGCGTCCTGATCTCCACGACGGACGGCACCCGGGAGTGGTCCACGGTCGGCGTCGCCGAGAACGTGATCGCCGCGTCCTGGCAGGCCCTGGAGGACGCCTTCACCTTCGGCCTCCTGCACGCGGGCGTCGAACCGGCGGAGTAGGCGCCCCCGGGGCGGGACTCCGGGGCGCCGGGACTCCGGGACTTCGGGTCGCGGGGTCGCAGGACCTCCCTTATGTCCAGCTCACACAGGAAACATCCGGTTCGGGTAGCGTCTTGGGCATGAGGACCAGGCTGATTTCCGTGCGCTTCCGACCGCTGCTCGCCGGCCTGCTGCTGGCCCTGTCGGCGACCGCTGTCGCGGCCGCCCCACAGGCATCGGCGGCCACCGGGGTTTCCACCGTCGGCGAGGCCCTGAAGGAGGGGCCCGTCTACGTGGACCCCGGGGCGCGGGCGCAGCTGTCCCAGAGCCAGGCCGACGCACTGGCGAAGAAGATCAAGGACTCGGGCAAGCCGGTGTTCGTCGCCGTGCTCCCGAACACGGCCGAGTTCCCGCAGGACAAGGTGCTCGGCGCCGTCCGCGCCGAGACCGGGATCACCGGCCTGTACGCGGTCCGCCTCGGCGACGGCTTCAACGCCGGCGCCGACCGGACGGTGATGCCCGGCAACGCCGTCCGCAACCTCACCGACGCCGTCAAGACCGGCACCCCGGTGGACGCGAACACCCAGCTCAACAACTTCGTCGACCAGGCCCTCACCCAGGTCAAGGGCGCGGCCCCGGCCTCCTGGGGCGGCGCCGCCGCGGACGGCGGCTTCCCCACCGGCGCGCTGATAGGCCTCGGCGCGGTCGCGCTGGTCGGCGGCGGCGGGGCGTACGCGCTGGTGAAGCGCAACCGCCGGCAGAAGGAGGAGGCCCGCCGCGAGGCCATCGCCCGCCTGAGCGTGGTCGTGGACGAGGACATCACCGCCTTCGGCGAGGAGCTCGACCGCCTCGACTTCCACCCGGGCGAGCCCGGCGCCGACGACGCGATGCGGGCGGACTACGAGCAGGGCCTGGACTCCTACGAGAAGGCCAAGCAGATCATGGCCTCCGTGCAGCGCCCGGAGGAGGTCCAGGGCGTGACCCAGGCGCTGGAGGACGGCCGCTTCGCGCTGGCCCGCCTCGACGCGCGCCGCCAGGGCCGGCCCCTGCCGGAGCGGCGTTCGCCCTGCTTCTTCGACCCGCGCCACGGCCCGAGCGCCGAGGACGCCACCTGGGCGCCGGCCGGCGGGGCGCCGCGTACGGTTCCGGTCTGCGCGGCGGACGCCGTACGGCTGCGCGACGGCCTGGACCCGGCGGTCCGCACCGTCGACACCGAGCACGGGCCGCGCCCGTACTACGACGCCGGCCCGGCGTACGGCCCCTGGGCCGGCGGCTACTTCGGCGGCGGCATCCTGCCCGGCCTGCTGATGGGCACGATGCTCGGCTCGATGATGTCCTCTCCCGCCTATGCCTCCGACTTCGGCGGCGGCATGGGTTCCGGGTTCGAGGGCGGCGACGTCTCCGGGGCGGACTTCAACCCGTCCGACTTCGGTGGCGGGGACTTCGGCGGCGGGGGCGGCTTCGACGGCGGCGGGGACTTCGGCGGCGGGGGCGACTGGTAGCCACCCCCGGCCCGGAGCCGTCAGGCAGGACTCAGGCCTGCTTGACCGCCGAGATGTCGAAGGTCAGCTTCACCTTGTCGCTGACCATCACGCCGCCGGCCTCCAGGGCCGCGTTCCAGGTCAGACCCCAGTCGGAGCGGAGGATCTCGGCCGAGCCCTCGAAGCCGACGCGCTCGTTGCCGTAGACGTCGGTCGCGCTGCCCGCGAACTCCAGGTCGATGGAGAGCGGGCGCGTGACGTCCTTGATCGTCAGCTCGCCGGTGATCCGGTACGTGTCGCCGCCGACGCGCCGCGCCGAGGTGGAGCGGAAGCGCATGAGGGGGAAGCGGTCGGCGTCGAAGAAGTCGGCGCCCCGCAGGTGCGCGTCGCGGTCGGCGATGCCCGTGCCGACGGAGGCGATCGTGACGTCGATGGAGGCGGTGGACCGGGACGGGTCCGCGCCGTCGAGGTGCAGCGTGCCCTCGTGTTCCGCGAAGCCGCCGCGGACGTTGGTCACCATGGCGTGGCGCACGGTGAAGCCGATGCTGCTGTGGGCGGGGTCGATCGTGTAGTCGCCGGTGAGGGCGGCGAGCGCCGGGTCCACGTCGAGCGTGGCGACGGGGGTGGTCTGGCTGCGGCGGGTGAAGAGACCCATGGCTTCCTCCTCGGAAGGTTCTGCGACGAAAGTGTTTGAAACTTCAACTAGAGCGAGGCTAGGGCCATTCCGTTCAAATTTCAACTTCCTTCCTCCGGAGGGAGTGGTTTTGTATGACTCCCACAAAGGCCACCGGCCCCCACTGGGGGAGTCCGTACATCCTTCGGAGGTTCTGTCCGTCCCGTACAGCGGATGGGGCCCGAGACTGTGTAGAACCAACGGAGGGTTTTCATGGCCGGGCTTCGTAAGGTCGGTACATGACCGTTGTGGACCAGACTCCGAGCGAGCCGACGGACGCCCGCGGGCGCGTGGCCGAGCTGCACTCCCTCCGCGAGGACGCCCGGCGCGGCCCCAGCGACCGGGCGACCGAAGCGCAGCACGCCAAGGGCAAGCTGACCGCCCGCGAGCGCATCGCGCTCCTGCTGGACGAGGGTTCCTTCAAGGAGGTCGAGCAGCTCCGCAGGCACCGGGCCACCGGCTTCGGCCTGGAGGCCAAGAAGCCCTACACCGACGGTGTCATCACCGGCTGGGGCACCGTCGAGGGCCGTACGGTCTTCGTCTACGCGCACGACTTCCGGATCTTCGGCGGCGCGCTGGGCGAGGCCCACGCCACGAAGATCCACAAGATCATGGACATGGCCATCGCGGCCGGCGCCCCGCTGGTCTCCCTCAACGACGGCGCGGGCGCCCGCATCCAGGAGGGCGTCTCCGCGCTCGCCGGGTACGGCGGCATCTTCCAGCGCAACACGAAGGCCTCGGGCGTCATCCCGCAGATCTCGGTCATGCTGGGCCCCTGCGCCGGCGGCGCCGCGTACTCCCCGGCGCTCACGGACTTCGTCTTCATGGTCCGCGACACCTCGCAGATGTTCATCACCGGCCCGGACGTGGTCCGCGCGGTGACCGGCGAGGAGATCACCCAGAACGGCCTCGGCGGCGCGGACGTGCACGCCGAGACCTCGGGCGTGGCGCACTTCGCGTACGACGACGAGGAGACCTGCATCTCCGAGGTCCGCTACCTCATCACGATGCTGCCCTCCAACAACCGCGAGAACCCGCCGGTCCACGAGACCGACGACCCGAAGGACCGTCGCTCCGACGTCCTGCTGGACCTGGTCCCCGCCGACGGCAACCGCCCGTACGACATGCTCAAGGTCATCGAGGAGCTCGTCGACGACGGCGACGTCCTGGAGATCCACGAGCGCTGGGCCCGCAACATCATCTGCGCCCTCGCGCGGCTGGACGGCCAGGTCGTCGGCATCGTCGCCAACCAGCCCGGCCACCTCGCGGGCGTCCTGGACATCCACGCCTCCGAGAAGGCCGCGCGCTTCGTCCAGCTCTGCGACGCCTTCAACATCCCGATCGTCACGCTGCTGGACGTCCCCGGCTTCCTGCCGGGCGTCGACCAGGAGCACGGCGGCAT